>JAILFJ010000095.1 GCA_024697625.1 Oscillospiraceae bacterium | reverse complement strand
AAGCTGTGGTGATTACCAGCCGTACCTGAATGAGTTCTGTTTCCGATACAACCGTAGATTCCATCCTGCGGAACTCTTTACAAGGCTCTCAAGGGCTGTCGCTACATCTTGTACATTGCTGAGTTAAGCCGATACCCATATAGGATAATAAAGATTAGAAGATGTCAGATTCCAGATTTAACCAGAAAGCGGGGCGCGCCGAAGTGTTGCCGTAGTTCACAACGCTGCTGGAGCCAAGGAAACCACCGGTACCCACACGCGCAGCGTAGTCCTGAATCTCACCGGGCGACCGCAGCCACCACCAGCAATTACCGTTGGATCTACCTTCTCCACTATAGGTATATGCGCCATTTGCAAGGGCATATTCTGTTGGCTTACACATTCTGGCATTATCACCGGAGAAACAATCCTCTGCTTCCTTGTAGCTCAGCAGAAACACTTTGTCCTTCGTATTGTTTCCGCCATTCGTGCTCCATGCACTGTTCCCCTGCCCCTTGCTGTTGTCCACAGTTGTTGTCAGAATCGCTTTCTGCTCATCTGCACTGAAAGCCGCATTTATAAAGTCATTATTCAACCATGTCCTAAGTGTACAGTTCTCCCAGGTAATATCTTCAAACTTATCGTGATAAGCTTTTGCATCCAGACCGTACCGGCTGATCAGAAGTGCCTTGTTGTCCTGTACGTCCAGAACCAGCCATTCGATCGCTTCCTTGCCGTTCGATGGGTTGTTGTCCTGTTCGTAGTGCCCAAAGGAAACAATATCTCCGATGGAATATGAGCCCTGTTTTTTCTCAGTCGCTGGAGTAACTGCAGAATCCGGTTTAGGGGTGGCAGGCGTGGGCGTGGGTGTGGGTATAGATGTAGGTGTTGGGGTTGGGGTTGGCGTGGGCAAAGATGCAGGCGTAGCAGTCGGGGCAGGTGTCGCAGTCGGCGTATGCGCAGGTGTGGGGGTTGGCGTCGCCTTTGGTGTCGATGTCACTCCCGGAGTCGCAGTCGCCGTCACCGAGCCGGTTTCTTTCGGTACAGCAGTAGACCCTTTCTGCCGCAGGATGAAGAAGCCGCCGATTGCCGCAATCGCAAGAATCAGCAGAATTGGAATAATCTTTTTCCTTCTGCCGACCGGTTTCGACGCTTCTGTTGTTTGCTGTCGAATGGCTGTTTTTTTTCGCTCCGCTTCTTCCGCTTCGCGGCGGTCTCGTTCCGCACGGGCCCTTTCCTCCGCTTCGCGGCGCTGCCGTTCTTCTTCCGCTCTGGCTTTCTCCTCCGCCTCGCGGCGTGTCTGCTCTTCCGTCTCTCTCTTCCGTCGCTCGGCTTCCCGCTCCTCAAGGGCACCCCTGCGGGTCTGAAGCTCCGCCTCCAGAAGCGCGTTATGGAAGCCCGCCATGCTCTGCCAGCGGTCCGGCGCACTTACCTCCAGCGCTTTCAAAAGCGCTTCCTCAGTATGTTCGTCAATTCCCGTGCCAAGGGTGCTCGGAAGAATCAGGCATTCCTCGTCCATCCGTTCGATGGACTCCGGCGGTATTTTCCTCGTAAGGGCATAGTAATAAGTTGCTCCCATCGCGTAGACATCCGTGAAAGGACCCTGCCGTCCGCGACGGATATACTGCTCCTTTGGGGCAAAGCCGTGCTTCAGCACCACGTCGAGGCTCTTGCTCTTTTCTCCCGTGCTGTAGCGTGCCGCGCCGAAGTCAATCAGCTTTGCGCTTCCATTCGGCTGGATGATGATGTTATCCGGGGCGATGTCCCGGTGGACAATTCCTTTTGCATGTACCCGGTCCAGCGAGTCCATCAGCGGCAGGAGAAGCCGGTTGGTCTCCTCCACACTGAGTTTCCCGCCGCGCTCCAACATGTACTTGTTCAGCGGCAGACCTTCCACGTACTCCATCGTGAAGTACGCAGTGTTGTTCTCTTCAAAGTAGCTGTGGACCCGGACGATGTGCTCGTCTCCGATGAATTCCGCCAGGGTCTTCGCTTCAGAGAGGAACTGTTCCTTTCCGTAGTTGAAGTTGTCCCGCTGGTTCTCAGAATGCACCTGCACCATACAGGTGCCCTGTGTTCTTCCAACAAACTCCGCGGGATAGTACTCTTTGACCGCCACCCGGGTCTGTGTCCGGTCATCATAGGCGACGTACGTGATCCCGAAGCCGCCCTGGCCCAGAACCCGTCCGACGGTATAACGTCCGTTGAGGGTCGCTCCCTGCTTCAGAGCAATCGGATACTTCTCTGCCGCGTCGCTGTCATCATAGCCGCAGAAGGGGCAGGGTCCTTTATTCGGTTTTTTCCGGAAACAGCTGTAACAGATTAACATTGTGTCTCAAACCATCCTTCAAAACGCATAAAACTGATTAGAAGGTATCAGATTCCAGATTCAACCAGAAAGCGGGGCGAACCACACTGCGGACATCGTGCACGCTGAAGCCGTAGCCAAGATAGCCATTACTGCTCACAAGGGCAGCACGGCGCTGATTCTCGCCCGGCGACCGTAGCCACCACCTGCAGTTCCCTTCACCGAAAACAGTGGCTCCATTTGCCTGGGCATAGGCCGTCGGCTTGCACATTCTGGCATCATCATTCGCAAAGTAACGCTCTGCTTCCTGATAGCTCAGCAGGAAAACCTTATCCTGTGTCTTGTTTCCGCCGTAGGTGCTCCACTCTGGGTTCAACTGACCGGTGTGATTAAAGATCTCAGTTGTCAGGATGGCGCCCTGTTCTTTGGAAGAGAACACCTGATTCAGGAATTCTCCGTTCAGCCAGCTCCGCAGTGAACAGGATTCCCAGGTTACACTGGCGCTTGTTGTATGATAGCTTCTCGCATCCAGTCCGTACTGGCTGATAAGCAGGGCCTTGTCACCTTCTACAGCGAGGATCTTCCAGGCAATATCTTCCTTCCCGTTCGCCCTGTCATTGTCCTGCTCATACTTCCCGAAGAAGACCGTGCCCCCCACCTTCCAGGAAGAGGCCGAAATGGTTTTGAGCGACTTGATACGTTCTGCAACGTCTTTGTAATCGGCAATTTCCGCATACAGCTTCATCGCCTCTCCGTAGTCACCGGCTTCACGCAGCCGTTCTGCCATTTGGTATATGTCTTCCAGAATCTGTTCAATCTGTTCGGTAGCGTCTTTGTAATCGCCCGCTTCAGTAAACGCCTTTATAGCATTGTCCCAATCTTCAGAATCTCTAAGTATGATCCCTGCGCTGTACCAGCCCTCCTTTATCCTCTCGAGCTGCTCCTTGGAAAGTTCAAAGGACGCAGCCATTGAGAAAGCCACTTCTGCTCCGGCCAGATCTTTTGTTTCCAGCTTTTCAATTCCCTCGGAAATCAATGAGTCGATGGTGTTTCCTTTCCGGATAACAGATTGGATGATGTCAGATTCAAGATTGATCCGGAAAGCGGGGCGGACGGCGTCATCGTCGTAGTTGACATAGTTGCCGTATCCGTGGACGGAGCCGTCGATGTCGACATCCGCAGCGTTGTTCGAATCGCGGCCGGGGGACCGCAGCCACCACCTGCCATTTCCGTTCGTGCTGACATAAGCTCCGTTTGCTTTGGCGTATTTCGTCGGCTTACATACTCTAACACTGTCAGCACCAAAACAGTCTCCTGCTTCCTGATAGCTCAAGAGGAAGACCTTATCCTGTGTATCAATACCGCCGCTCATCTTCCAAGCGCTGTTTCCCTGACTCTGGCTGTTGTCCACAGCAGTTGTCAGGATTGCCGTCTGTTCATCTGCACCAAATGCTTCCTCCAGAAAGTCGCTGTTCAGCCAGGAACGAAGACTGCAGGTTTCCCATGTCACGCTGGTGCGTTCTGTATGATATGGTTTTGTGTCAAGTCCAAATCGGCTGATCAGAAGTGCCGAATCTCCCTGCACATTCAGCACCTGCCACTCGATTTCTTCTTTTCCGTTGGCTGTATCGTTGTCCTGCTCATAATGACCGAAGATGACAATATCTCCAACCTCCATGTCAATTCTGGATTTCTGTTCGGAGGACGGCGTAATCGGAGCGAGAGAGGGTGTTGGTGCAGGTTCGGGCGTCGGTGTTGGTGTTGGCGCCGCACTCGGTGAGGGAGTCTGCGTGGGTGTGGGTGTTGGCGTTGATATCGGCGTCTGTGCCGGTGTCGGGGCAGTAACCGAAGGTGTCGGTGCTTCTGTGGGTTCCACCGTTGGGAGCGGCTCTTGCTTCGGTGTCGGCGTTGCGGTAGATGTCGCTTCTGTCGATTGCGCCGGAGTCGGTTCGAGAGTTTCTGCGGGCGTCACAGGCGTTGCTGTCGGCGCTGTCGTCACTGTCACTTCAGCGGTTTGCTTCGGGACTGCCGGAGTACTCCTTGAGCGCATAACGAAGAACCCTCCGACTGCTGCGACAAGCAGGATCAGCAGGATCGGCAGAACCTTTTTCCCGCCGCTCTTTCTCGCTGACTCATGAGATGTAGATTCCGCCTGCGGCTTTCCGTTATCGATCTTCTGATACTGACGTTCTATCGCCTCATTCTCACGGCGCTGGTGTTCCGCTGCGTCAGCCGTTGCACCTTCCGCAGTTTCTCTGGCATTCCGCCGACTCCTGCGCTCCGACTCCGCAGATCTTGCCTGATTTGCTGTCTCGCGCTGTCTTCGTTCGGGTTCCTCACCGTTGCGATGTCCGCGCTCCCTCTCCCTTTCCCCAAGAGCGTCTCTGCGAGTCTGCAGCTCCGCCTCCAAAAGTGCATTGTGGAAGTCCGCCATGCTCTGCCAGCGGTCCGGTGCGCTCACCTCCAGCGCTTTCAGAAGGGCTTCCTCAGTAGGTTCGTCTAATCCCGTCCCGAGCGTACTCGGAAGAATCAGGCATTCTTCGTCCATCCGCTCGATGGCCTCCGGCGGTATCTTTCCCGTGAGCGCATAGTAATATGTCGCGCCCATCGCATAGACATCCGTGAACGGCCCCTGCCGGCCCCGGCGGATATACTGCTCCTTCGGGGCAAAGCCGTGCTTCAGCACCACGTCCAGGCTCTTGCTCTTCTCACCCGTGCTGTAACGCGCAGCCCCAAAGTCGATCAGCTTCGCACTTCCATCCGGCTGGATGATGATGTGTCCGGGGCAATGTCCCGGTGGACGATGCCTTTTGCGTGCACCCGGTCCAGCGAGTCCATCAGCGGCAGAAGCAGACGGTTCGCATCTTCTGCTGTAAGCCTTCCGCCCTTCTCCCTCATATATCTGTTCAGGGGCAGACCATCCACATACTCCATCGAGAAGTATGCCGTTCCGTTCTCCTCGAAATATCTGTAGATCCGGACGATATGGCTGTCTCCTATGAAGGCGGCAAGCGTCTTTGCTTCGGAGAGAAACTGCTCCTTGCCGTACTCAAAGTTCTCTCTTCTGTTGCCGGAGAAAGCTCTGACGATACTGGATCCTTCGCTTCTTCCCGCAAAGTCTGTGGGAAGGTACTCCTTGATTGCGACCCGTTCTTTTGTCTGGTCGTCCAGGGCGATGTACGTGATGCCGAAGCCTCCCTGCCCCAGAACTCTCCCGACAGTGTATCGCCCCTCCAGGATGGAGCCCTGCCTCAAAGCAAGAGGGTATTTCTCTGCCGCATCGCTGTCATCATAGCCGCAGAAAGGACAGGGTCCTTTATTCGGTTTTCTTTGAAGCAGTTATAACAGATTTTCATTGTCTTTGTTCCATATAGATACGGTATTCAGCATCTTCAGGCAGGAGACTGTCGTATACCGTCTTTCATGACAGGTCTTAGTTCAAGAGGCTTTTCGGGGTTATTATCGATCCGGGCTGCTTTCCTGCAGAACTGCATCTTCCCTACAGCTTTACCGCAATTCTCTTCACCATGACTGCCGAGACAATGCCGATCACCACGCCGGCCAGGATGCCGCTTATGAGCAGGAAGGGCAGGTAGTACTTCAGGGCATCTGTCTCCAAAAGGATGCTCGCCATGGCGATCTGGCCGATGTTGTGCAGGATGCCGCCCGCCACGCTGACCACGATTTCCGTGAACTTTCCGGTTTTCTTCAGCAGTCCCATGCCGAGGAGGCTCAGCGCCGCTCCCGCCAGGCTGTAGAACATGGCGGCAATGCTCCCGAAGAGCATCGAAACCAGCACCACGCGGATCAGGGAGATCAGGACTGCTTCCTTCCAGCCCAGCTTGTACATGGCGAAGACCACCGCGATGTTGGCAAGGCCCATCTTCACGCCCGGCACCGCCACAAAAGCCGGGATCTGGCTCTCCACGAAGGACAGGATCATCGCCAGCGCCGTGGTCAGCGCCATGACCGTCAGCTTCCTTGTCTTCATGTGCGCGCATCAATCGGGGAGTCCTCGCCGCCCTCGACCACCACGATCAGGCGGTTCGGCAGGCAGGCGATAAATTCGCCGTTTCGGCTGATCTTCCCCATGCCCATGCAGACCTTGTCCGGGCAGTTCGCCTCGATGACCCAGGCCATTCCGTCTCCGATCACCAGCGTGTTTGTCCCTCCGTTCAGCGGGAAGGTTCCCGACCGGTTCAGCGGATAGCGCCCGATCTCTTCCCCGTCCACGGTTACGACCGCCTCCGCGCCGGTCTTCTGGCCTGTGCGTACAAAGGCAAACACAAGAAGTGCTGCCAGCAGCAGAACGCCGACCAGCAGCAGGTCTCGTTGATAGGATTTATTTCTGGTTTCTTCTTTCATCGATCCTCATTCCGTAACCGGCTTCGGGGATATAGACCTCCGTCCCGTCATACATCATCAGGAATTCCTCCAGACAGAGGTTGTTCTCGGTAATGTAGCGGGCGGCTTCCTGTCCGACATAGCGGAAGTGGGCGGGGTGCTTGCACTTCACGCCGTAGAAATCTTCCTTCCCCTCCGGGTAGCGGAAGATGAAGCCGTACTCCGCACAGTGCTCCTTTAGCCAGGCAAGCAGCTCGGTATCCGCCATCTCCGGATCTTCAAACTCTCCGTAGTAGCCGCTGTAGGAGCCCTTGTCACTGAAGTCGATCGCCAGCCCTGTCTGATGGTCGCTGAGTCCCGGCGCCAGCACCTGCGTGGACGCCAGCACCGGATCGTTGTCCGCCGCGTACAGCGCGTTCATGAACATGGTGTTGTTCCACTCGTTGTTCCGGTAGGCTACGCTGATCCAGACTTCGAAGCCGGCCGCCCGGGCCGCCTTGAGGAAGGAATCCGCAGCGTCATAGATGTTGAGGTACATCTCCTGTCCTTCAAGATAGTTGAGGGAGCTGTGCGGGATGATGTAATCCACCCCGATGGAGTTGTAGGAGTTTGCCAGCTTGAATTCCCAGCTCGTGATATCGAGGTTGGGAGGCGGCGGCAGGGTCGGAACAGGTTCCGGGGTGGGCTCCGGTGTCGGTGTCGGAGTCGGCTCCGGGGTCGGGGTCGGGGCGGGTTCGGGTCTTCCGATCTGGCAGGCGCAGAGGCAGAGCATCAGAGATATCAGAAGGACGAAACACAGGCTCTGCTTTATCTTGCTGTTACATACGATCCGCATGAGCTGTTATCTGCTTTCCCGTGATCACATCAGGCCACGCCGTACAGCGCGACAAACTCCTCGAGGACGAGGTTGTTCTCCGTCATATACTGAGCTGCCTCCACACCGACATAGCGGAAGTGCCAGGACTCTCCCATGACATGGGTGATATCCCGCTTATCCTGGGGGAACCGAAGGATAAAGCCGTATTCCGCACAGTGCTGCGCCAGCCACTGCACCGTGGGAACCTCTGCGATGCTGTCGTTCTTGATCTCGTAGTATCTGTCCGTAATGTCGCAGCACAGGCCGGTCTGGTGCTCACTGCAGCCCGCTGGCATCGTGATATAGTTGCCCTCGGCATTCTTGCCGTCCGTGATGCCGTTGTTGTAGCATACGCGGGCAAAGTTCTGCTGCTGATCGTTGTAGCTGCGATATCCGGACGAGAGATAAATCGGGTTCCCAGCTGCCTTGCAGGCCTGGGTCATGTCCACCAGCGGCTGTCCGATCCGATAATCCACCTGCTGGCGGTTCGGGTCATAGCCCGTGCGGACCTCCGTGTCCTCGCCGGTCATGTTCAGGTAGGCAAAGCTGGACGGCTCATAGTTGATGGGATCCAGCGGGTGATCCCCGTTTACCAGGATGTACTGGAAGTCGTCGATATCGATCTCCGGAGGCATCGGAAGCCCCTTCGCATCCGCGTTGGCCTTCGCCGTCTGCATGAGCGGACTGAGCTCCGGTGTGGGCTCCGGCGTGGGAACCGCCTCCGGCTCCACAGGCTCCGCCTCCTGGGGCTGCAGCTCGGCCTGGACCGTCTGCACGGATGCAGCGGGCTGTGCCTTCCCGACGTCATTGCTCATCGTCGCCCCCGCAAAATGCGTGTGCATATACCAGGCAAAAAACGCCAGGAAAAGAATCCCGAGAAAAACTCTGACCGGTCTGCTGTAATACATGCTTCAACACTCCCGTATCTGATATCCTGTGGCTGTATCCGTTCCGCAGTGGGTACATTCTATCATTTTCCGCTGTCGCGGTCAATGCCCGTCCGAATTATTTTGTCACCGTCCCGCGGTACGTTCAGAGGTTTCTGATCTGATTCTGGATCAGAAGTCCGACCGTGTCCGCCAGCTGATCCGCCGAGCGGATCCTGGCGAAGTCTCTGCCGTACACCGTCTTCGCCGCGGGGAGATCCTCGTCCGTACCCGTAAACACACAGATCACCGCAATCCCGTCCGCCCTTGCTTTTCTGACCTCGAAGGCGGTGTCCCGGATACCGGTTTCCTTCTCGTAGGGGATGAAGCTGTCGTCCTCCCGGTCGTAGATCCGCACGATATCCTGCGGCTTCACATCAGACAGGAGGATCAGCATCCGGTGTTCGCAGGCCG
This sequence comes from Oscillospiraceae bacterium, assembly GCA_024697625.1. Classification (GTDB taxonomy): domain Bacteria; phylum Bacillota; class Clostridia; order Oscillospirales; family Oscillospiraceae; genus Limivicinus. Next base: position 45,722 of record JAILFJ010000095.1, on the reverse strand, counting down.
AACGGCTGATCAGGCGGTGCGCCGTGCGCACGGCAAGCCCGTCCCGGTTGCACCCGTTCGCGACGTACTCAAAAATCTTTCCGTTCTGGTCCGTCTCATTGTAATCCCGGAAGATCCGCAGCACCGTATACCCGGTCATGGAACAGAAAGACATCACCCGGCAGGGGATCCTGCAGCGCGTCAGAGCTTCGGCGATGCAGTAGGCCTGTCCGGAGATGCTCTCCAGTCTCCCCCGCTGCGAGGTTGAGGCATCCAGCAGGATGTCCACGCTGACATCCCCGGCGCTGCCGTTCTCCTCCCGCCGGAAGACTGTGCCGTCATCCAGCCGGAGTGCGCGCCAGACGCGGCCGCCCTCCAGTTTCCCTGCATCGGCACGTACATCACAGGGCCGCAGGTACAGCAGGACCGAATTCCGGATCCTCTCGGTGAGCCTCGCGATCGCGGTGCGGTTCTCCGCCTCATGGGCATGCCAGACGGTCCGGTTGTGAGCGATCTGGGCAGCCTCCTTCTCCTTCTGAAGGGCTTCGAAACCGTTGCGGATATGTGCCGCCGCGGCCTCCCCTCTCGTGATGTGCAGATGGCAGCTCTGATGGTTTCCGGTGCAGAGTTCCTTTTCCAGCTCCGCGGTCTCCTTGTCCCGGTAGACGGATCTGCCGTACTTCTCCGCCATAAACGCTCTGAGCTCCGCCTCGGTCAGCGTCGTCCGCCGGTTCATGGGATCCTGGGGCAGTTCGTCCCCGCCGTCGGAAGCATGCGGATGCTCTGCGAGACCGATCCCGAAGGGGCGAAGCTTCGACTTTCCCCGCTTCCGGTGCTCGCCGTGCTTCAGGAAGGGCAGGCTCCAGGTCTGATGTTCCCTGCTGCGCTCCTCAGCCCGCAGGTGGAACCATTTCTCCAGCAGGCTGCGGATCCGGCTGATGAGCTCTTCCGTATCCAGCGCCGGTGAGAACTCCAGCTCATCCAGCAGCGCCCGGTCGTAAGGGGATATCTCCTCCGGCAGGCCGAGGATCCGTCTGTAATGCGCCTTCGCAAGGTATTCCCAGAAGCGGTCGTCCTCCGCGTACTCTCTGCCCCAGCGTTCCAGATAGGCCTCGGCATACTCCCGCCTCAGCCGCATGAGGACCGGCCTGCTGGGGGCCTCCTTTGCAGCCAGGGCATTTTCCAGACCGAGCCAGATCAGGCTCTCGTAGAGGTCGGCATCCTCTTCCTGCTCCAGCCCCCGGAAGATCTTCTTCAGCCGGTCGTAATCGTAGTATTTCCGGGCAAGGCCGATGATGCTGTTCCAGTAGATGTCCGCCTGTCCGTCTTCGGTATAGAACTTGAAGTCAGGGACAAATCCGTAATCCTCAGCCGTGTTCCAGATCAGGTTATAGGCCCGCTGTCTCTGCTGGTCCGAGATCTCAGCGATCATGCCGTATCTGACTCCGGGACTCGCCGGATGTCCCCTGATCCGGGTCCATCCGGCACAATTCTCTGTTTCTGTCGTCTGCCTGCATCAGTCGTTCTGCCTGCGCCTGCCGTTCTGGAATGCCTCCCGGGAGCAGAAGCCTCGACATCACTCGACTGCCGCGATCGCTTCGATCTCGCAGAGGAGCTGCTTCGGCAATTCCTTCACAGCAACGCAGGAGCGGGCGGGCTTGCTGACGAAGTACTTCTCATAGATTCCGTTGAACACGGCAAAATCCTTCATGTCGGCGAGGAAGCAGGTGGTCTTGACGACCTTGCCGAAATCCGTGCCGGCAGCTTCGAGGATCGCCCCGATGTTCCTGCAGCACTGCTCCGCCTGTTCCTCAATCGTCGTCCCGGCAACCTCGCCGCTGCCCGGCAGCAGCGCCACCTGACCGGAGGTGAAGAGCAGCCCGTTAATCACCTTGCCCTGTGTATAGGGTCCGATTGCCGCCGGGGCCTTGTCTGTTGCGATAGTCTTCATAGTATATCGTTCCTTTCTTTTTCATTTACATCCGTAGTTTCCGATATTCTCTCCGCAGCGGAGCAGTGGTATTCTATCACATCCGGTACCGTTCTTCAACCTGTTATCTGTGTCCCTGCTGTCACGCTTCGACGCGAATTGTTCACTTGACAAATCATGCACTTTAGCGTATAAAAGAGCCAACATACCATATCAGTGGTGTTTGATTAAACGCAAGGGCAAGACGGGGTCTCTGATGGGCAGGATACTTGAACTGAACAGCATACGGAAGAGCTTCGGCAGCACGGAGGTTCTGCGGGGGATTGATCTCGCTGCGGAGGACGGAGAGTTTATCACGCTGCTCGGTTCCTCCGGCTGCGGCAAGACCACCACACTGCGCATTATTGCCGGTTTGGAAACCTGCGACAGCGGCAGCGTGATTCTGGAGGGCCGGGATGTCACCGGGGAAGCGCCGGAGAAGCGCGACGTCAACACGGTGTTTCAGAACTATGCGCTCTTTCCTCACATGGACGTGGCCCGGAACATCGGCTACGGTCTGAAGATCCGGCATCGGAACCGGCAGGAGATCTCCGGGGCCGTCTCCGAGGCGTTGCGTCTTGTTCAGCTCGAAGGCTATGAGCAGCGCGCTCCCTCCGAGCTCTCCGGCGGTCAGCGGCAGCGCGTCGCCATTGCCCGCGCCATTGTGAACCGTCCGAAGGTGCTTCTGCTGGACGAGCCTCTCGGTGCGCTGGACCTGCAGCTCCGCCGGCAGATGCAGATTGAACTGAAGCGGCTGCAGAAGCAGCTGGGTATCACGTTCATCTATATCACCCACGATCAGGAAGAAGCGCTGAACATGTCCGACCGCATCGCCGTGATGAAGAACGGGATCTTCCAGCAGCTCGGCAGCCCGAATGAGATCTATGACCGTCCAAGAAACGCCTATGTGGCCCGTTTTGTCGGCTCTGCCAACATTCTGAGCGGGAAAGCCGCTTTCCGTGACGGCAGGCTCTGTCTGGACACCGACGGCATCGCACTCCCGGTGAATCCCGGGGATCTGCATCCGCAGGAGGGCGACGCTCTGACCGTAGCTGTCCGCAGCGAGTATCTGGACTTTGCCTGCGAGGGCGCAGACGGGATTCCCGCCACGGTCCGGGAGAAGAGCTTCTCCGCCGGCATGCTCCGGATCACACTGACAACGGCCTCCGGAACCGAGCTGGTCGCCAGCCGCCACGGGATCGATTCGGATCTGAGTTCCGGTGACAGTGTCCGGATCTGCTTTTCGCCCGAACACGCCGTCTGCGTGGAGGCCGAAGATGCGCTCTGACAAGAAAGGCTCCCAAGCCGGTTTCCTGGCCCCCATGTATATTTTCACCCTGCTTTTTCTGATCGGGCCCTTCGTCTATATGATCATCCTGAGCTTCCTGACTCGGGCGGAGACCTGGGGCGTGGTGAATGAATTCACTTTCCGGAACTACACCCGGATCCTGGAGCCCGTCTATCGGAGCACGGTGTTCAACTCGCTGAAGCTGGCGCTGGATGTCACCTTTCTCGTGATTCTCTTCGGCTATCCCTTCGGCTACTTCATGGCCAAGCTCCCTCCGAGGAAGCGCGGTCTCATGATGCTTCTTCTGATGATCCCCTTCTGGACCAACTCCCTGATGCGGCTCTACGGCTGGATCATCATCTTCCGTGCCAACGGGATCCTGGATAAGCTCCTGATGCTGCTGCACCTGACGGAGAAGCCTCTGAAGCTTCTCTATTCCTGGCCGGCCGTCACCGTCGGCATGGTCTATGCGCTGCTGCCCTTCATGATTCTGTCCGTCTATTCGTCGGTGGAGAAGATGGACTGGACCCTCGTGGAGGCGTCCCGCGATCTCGGGGCAGGTCCCGCGAAGGCCTTTCTGACCGTCACGCTGCCCCTCAGCATGCCGGGGCTGCTGTCCGGGGTGATTCTGACCTTTGTGCCCTCCGTGGGGCTCTTCTTCATTGCGGACATTCTCGGCGGAAACAAGATCGTCCTGCTCGGCAACGTCATCCAGGAGCAGCTGATGAAGGTCCACGACTGGCCCTTCGCCGCCGCGCTCTCCGTCATACTGATGCTGATGACCAGCCTGATGATCCTGCTCTACCGGAAGCTGACGGGCGCGGCCGAGATGGAGGGGATGCTGTGAAGAGGAACAACAGGCGCAGCTCCCGTTTTCCGGCGGTCTACCTCGCGGTGCTGACTGTCATCATGTATGTCCCCATCCTGATCGTCATGATCTACTCCTTCAACGAGAGCAAGCTCAGCTCCGTCTGGGCGGGCTTCTCGCTGAAGTGGTACCGGGAGCTGTTCCGCGACCGGAACGTGGCAGCCGCCGTCATGAACAGCCTCATACTCGGCCTGCTCTCCAGCCTGGCCGCCGCCGTGATCGGGACGCTCGGCGCCATTGGCACGTCGCGCAGCAGGTTCCGCGGGCGCGGCGTCATGGAATACATCGCGACGCTCCCCATGATGACCCCCGAGATCATCCTGGGCATGATCTTTCTGGCTTTCTTCTCGCTCCTCGGCCTGCCCTTCGGTATGACAACGCTGGTGATCAGCCACACCGCCTTCTGTATTCCCTATGTCTACATGCAGGTGAAGGCCCGTCTTGCCGGCATGGATCCGAGCTATGAGGAGGCCGCCCGCGATCTGGGCGCCGGAAGAGCCAGAGTCTTTCTGGACATCACCATGCCGCTCCTGCTTCCCGCCATTCTGTCCGGGATGCTGCTGTCCTTCGCCATGAGTTTTGACGATGTGATTGTCAGCGTCTTTGTCACCGGGGTAAAGGTCAACACTCTGCCGATCCTGATCTACACCCAGCTCAAAACCGGCGTCACCCCGAAGACGAATGCGCTCTGCACGCTTCTCTTCCTCGCCACGCTCATCATCGTGATCCTGTCTGTCCTTCTGGGCAGGCTCGGCAATAAAAGAAACCGCACCCGAGAGTAGATTCCGAACCGTATCCAAAAATCCAGACTACCCACAGGAGGTCACCATGAAAAAAACCGTCTCCCTGCTGCTCACCCTCACGCTTCTCCTCGGTCTCCTTGCCGCCGGGGGCGTAAGCGCCTGTGCCGAAGGCCCTTCCGGGACCCTGAATCTCTACACCTGGGCCGAGATGTTCGATCCGGATGTGCTGGCCTCCTTTGAAAAGGAAACAGGGATCCGCATCAACTACACCAACTTTGACTACGACGAGACCATGCTGGCAAAGCTGGAATCCGCGAAAGGCGGGGATTATGACCTGGTGATCGCGGACGACTATATCATCGAGACTGTGATTCAGGAGGGGCTGGCCCAGAAGCTGGACAAAGACAGGCTCTCCAACTTTGGGAACATCAACCCTGTCTATCAGGGGCAGTTCTACGATCCCACCGACGAGTACACCGTCCCCTACGGTGCCGGCGTCCAGACCATCTGCTACAACCCCGAGGCTGTTGACGTGGCTGTCACCGGATATGAGGATCTGTGGAATGAGGCTTTCGAGGACAATCTCGCCATCACGGCCAATTACCGTGTCATGATCGGCATGGCCTTGAAGATACTGGGCTACAGCTACAACACCAACAATGTCGACGAGCTGAACGAAGCGGCTGAGCTCCTGTACAGACTGGCCCCCAACATCCGCCTCATCAAGGACGACTTCATCAATGACGATCTGGTCTCCGGTGAGGTGGCCGCCGCCGTGATGTACACCTCTCAGGTCACGCAGGCCAAGCTGGCGGCTCCCTCTCTCGAGGTCGTCTATCCGAAGGAGGGCCTCGGCTTCGGCATCATGGGCATGTTCATCCCCTCTGCGGCCCCCAACGCTGACGCCGCCCATGCCTTTATCGATTTTATCCTCCGGCCCGAAGTCAGTGCGCAGAGCTATGAATGGCTCGGCTACTACTGCACCAACAAAGCTGCCGACGCTCTGATCTCGGACGATATGAAGGAATTCCTGGTCCTTCCGGAGGAGTTCCGTGCCGAGGACATGGAGATGATCGGCAACATCAGTGCAGAGGCCTCCGAGCGTCAGGCTGAGATCTGGACCGAATTCAAGTCCCTCTGCGGTCAGTAAGCGCTTCCGGCAGCATGCTGCCGCACACGGAAACTTCAAAAGCTATGGGTGCCGGCAGGCCCCATAGCTTTTTCAGGGTAGGTGGAATATGAAAAAATCTGTGATCAGGAAGCTCTATGATCTGGGCAGCCGTATGGAGACCGCCGCAGAGCGCGCCGTCACGCGTCTTGTCCGAAAGCTGTTCAGGAAATAGAAGCCGGGACCCTCCCGGCTTCCTCCGCACTCCCTCCCGCACCGCGGCTCTTCGCGGTGCGGGCTTTTTCATGCGTCCTGTTCTGTGTCTCTGTCTGCGCTTCTGCTGACGGTGCTCCCTCTGTCTGCGTCTCTTTATCCTTGCGGCGTCGGTCCTCGGTTCTTCCCGCAGATTATCCCTGTTCCGCTTTTCCGTCCAGCATGTCCAGGATGGTCTGGACGCTGGCCTGCTTCTCCAACTGCAGGTGCACCGGGCCCATGGCGGTCATGAGGTCGATCTCTGGCCGTTTTTCGCGTACCGGCACACAGTGTCCCCCGCTGATGACGCGGAAGGAGCTGTCCACCCGCTCGATCTCCGTCAGGGGGAGATACTTCCACCGGAGCCCCTCCGGCAGATACAGCGCCCTGCTGCTGATGCGGTACTGCTCCACCTTCTGCGCGATGCGGAGGTCCTCCTTTGCGTCGGCTATCGCCTTACCCTCGATCATACAGATCGGTTCAAACATTTTCTGTCTCCTTTCTCAGTCCGTACCGCTGCGGTCTCACCGCCTCAGTCCTCCCAGCAGAAAATCGCGGGCTTTCCGCTGCATGTCAGCTTTCCGTCACGGACGGAGAGCTCTGTGCCGTCGATCAGGTTCTCATAGCTCCCGTCCGGGGCCGGCACTTTCACCTCGGCGCATGCGGATTTCAGGCTGAAGACACCCAGTTTTTTTCTCCTTCCGCTCTGCCTCAGAAGGACCGCGATGTCATGCGCATCGTCCGCCCGGGCGGCGAAGGCATCGTCCGCATCCAGGACCGTATGCTTCAGGTCGCTCAGCCGGCGGAGGTACGCGCTGATGTCCCTGCCGTCCCGCGGGAAGACCTCCTTCTCGAAGAGGCTCGGGGTGTGCTCGCAGCTGAATTCCTGTCCGGCGTAGAGCAGCGTCGTCCCCTTCAGGAAGAACAGCATCGCCGTAAAGTTGTCCCTGTCGCTGTCCGTCCGCACTCTCGCGCAGATCCTCGGCTGGTCGTGGTTCTCCAGGAAGCGCATCTTGTTGTAGTTGGCCGGATAGACCGCCTCCTGGAAGTTCAGCAGGTCCAGCCACTGGCTGAGCACCGCCCTGCCGTCCAGATAGCGGTCGAAGCTCTCCCGGACGTCGTATTCATACTCCAGGTCAAAGGCTTCATAGTCCTCGGTATCCCGGTCGCAGTAGAAGCCCTCGCGCCGGGCCAGGTTCCCGAAGCTCTGATGCACGGTCTCTGCCAGCCAGATGCAGCCGGGGCGGACCTTCTCCACAAAGCTCCGGGCCATCTTCCAGAAGGCGACCGGGACGAAGGATGCCACGTCGCAGCGGAAGCCGTCCACCAGCTTCGCCCAGCCCATGAGGGTCTCGATCTGATAGTCCCAGAGCGCCGGAACGCCGTAATCCAGGTCGATGACATCGGCCCAGTCTCCGATCTTGTTGCCCGTGTTGCCGTCTGCGTCCCGATAGTAGAATTCCGGGTGCTCCTTCAGCAGGACCGCGTCCGGCGAGGTGTGGTTGTACACCACATCAATGATGCACTTCATCCCGCGTCTGTGGATCTCCTCCACCAGGGTCCGGAACTCCTCCATCGTCCCGTATTCCGGGTTCACCGTCCGGTAGTCCCGGTTGGCGTAGGGGCAGCCCAGGCTCCCCTTCTTTCCCTCGACGCCGATGGGATGGATCGGCATCAGCCAGATGATGTCGGTGCCCAGGGCCCTGATGCGGTCAAGATCGGGGATCAGGGAGAGGAAGCTCCCCTCCGGCGTGTGGGCGCGGACATAGATCGAGTAGATCACCTGCTTCTGCAGAGCGCTGTCGGTGTTTCTCGCCATGCGTTTCTATTCTCCTTCTGATTTCGGATGGATTCGGGTCAGGTCATGCTCACGTCACGGATCCTCCGGGATGAATTCCAGGATCTCCTCATCGGCCTCGGCCGCTACGGCGGTTTCGGTCCCTGGGCTCAGAGGCAGGCTCCGGATGGCCCGGACTGTCGCCTCATGCTGCGACATCAGTTCTTTATGCCTCTCGCGGATCGCGGCGCTGTCTTCGCTGCCCGCGGCCGTTTCCAGACAGGCCGCCAACCCGGCCAGCTTCTCCGCGCCGATCATCTTTGAGCTGCTTTTCAGGGCATGGACCTGAATCTCATAGTTTTTCCAGTCCTGCGCCTCATAGAAGCGCTGCAGCTTTTCGTCCGTTTCCCGCGCGCTGAGAGCATAGTCCTGCAGGATCGAAGCATAGAGGCTCCCGTCGTTCTGGCAGTACAGATACCCGATATCCGGGTCGATCCCCGCCTTCCGGAGCTCTGCGGACACCCCGCTTCCGACAGGGCGCATCTCTCTTTCCGGGCTGCCGGTCTTTTCCGCTGCCGGCCTTTCTTCCCGAATCACGGTAACCTTCTCCTTCGGCAGGTACTTCAGCAGCATGGCCTCCAGCGCCCGGCTGTCGATCGGCTTGCTGAGGTAATCCGAGAAGCCCTCGGCCAGGTAGCGCTCCTTTGCCCCGATCACGGCATCCGCCGTCAGGCAGATGACGGGGGTTTCCCGGTTTTTGCCGTTTCTGGCTGCCCGGATGCGCTTCATGGCTTCGGTGCCGTCCATCTCCGGCATACGTTGGTCCATCAGGATGACATCATAGGGATTCTTCTCCGTCAGTGCGATGGCGTCCGCGGCACTCCCGGCGGTGTCGGTCCGGAGCTGGGTGTCCTTCAGCAGACTGACTGCCACGGTCAGATTCATCCTCGTATCGTCCACGATCAGGATGCAGGCCGAGGGTGCGCGGAAGGTCTCGCGGAAGCTTCCTGTTTCTGATGTTCCGGTCTCTAAGCGCTCCCCGAGCTCCCCGACCGGTTCGTCGGATACCGTCTTCTGCGGGATCGTAACCGTAAAGACCGAGCCCCTGCCGTACTCGCTCTGCACCTCAATGCTTCCGCCCATCATTTCCAGCAGGTGCTGTGTGATGACAAGGCCCAGCCCGGTCCCCTCGACGGTGCTGTTCCGGTTCAGATCCAGGCGCTCGAATCTGCCGAACAGCCTGTCCAGGTCTTCCGTCCGGATCCCGATGCCCGTATCCTGCACAGCCACCCTCAGCTGCAGCACACCGTCCTCCCGGGTCTCTCCGCGCACGGTCATCCGGACAGAGCCCCGCTCGGTATACTTCACCGCGTTGTTGAGGATGTTGGTGATGATCTGCCGCACACGGAGCTCATCGCCGCACAGCCGGTCGGGAAGCTCTCCGTCCACGTCGGCGTCAAACTCCAGCCCCTTCTCCCGGGCCTTGAACAGAATCATGTTGCCGACGTCGCTGAGCATCGCCCCAAGCCGGTAAGGCGCCTCGACCAGCTCCATACGGCCGGCCTCGATCTTCGAGAAGTCCAGAATGTCATTGATGATGGCGAGCAGGCTGCTGCCGGCGTTCTCCACATCATCGGCATAGCTGCCGATGTTCCGAAGCGCGTCCCGCACACCTGCCGTGTCGCCGTCTGCCAGAAGTTCCGCCTTCCGGCTCTCCCGGCGGATCATTTCGTTCATACCCAGCACTGCGTTGATCGGCGTGCGGATCTCATGGGACATCTGTGCCAGGAACTCGGATTTGGCCTCGTTCGCTGCAATCGCACGTTCCGACAGATCCGCAGTCCGGTACACATCCATCAGATCGAAGATATACAGGAGCACGGCCATGCATGCAATCGTCATGTTGGCCGTCTCAACCCCGTAAGTAAAGAGCTGAACGGCCGACGCAATCAGCGGCACGGTCACGAACAGCAGCAGGGCCAGCCGCATGTTCTTCGACAGGTACGTATAGTATCTTATGATCAGCGCGATCAGGATCAGGATCGTGACCATCGGTATGGCAAAGCCCAGTACGATCCCGGCTCCCCGGTGGTACTGGTTTGCCTCGTCAAAGGTATAATACAGCCCCGTAAACTGCGAGACCACAATCAGAACCCCGCCCACGGTCAGCAGGATATCCGTCACCCGGAACAGAATCAGCCTGCGTTCCAGGCCTCTGTCGGTGAACATCTCCTTCAGGTACAGGACAAAGGCGGCAAGGGTTGCCAGGACCATCGAAAAATCCAGAAAATTGAAGATCCTCACCATCCGGTATCCCCGCATGCTGGTATCCCCTGCATAGAGGAAGGCCAGCCGGCCGGACGCGAGCAGGATCGTAGCCGCCACCTCCAGCAGGAAGAGCGCCCGTTTCTTTCGGCTCGGCTTTCCTGTCAGCATCACAAAGACCGCCGTGATGCCGCAGGTACTGCTCAGCGAGAGCATGATGTTGAGCTGGTGGAGTCTTATGAATTCAAACATAGCTGTGCCCCTGTTCCGTCTGAACCTGTGGTCCGCTCAGGGCTCTTCCGGCAGGAACTCAAGGACTCCGTCTTCCCCGAATTCCGGCGCAGCCGCCCCGTCGAAATCCAAAACATTCTCCTTCCACAGACCGCGTATGGCTTCCAGGGTCATCGCGTAGAGGCTCATCAGTTCCTCGAAGCCATCAGAGATCCGCTCTCTGTCCCCCGCCCCCGCCGCGTCTTCCTGTTCGGCAGCCAGCCCGGCCAGTCGCTCCGCGCCGATCATCTTTGACGTACTCTTCAGCGCGTGGACCTGAATCCCATAGTTTTTCCAGTCCTGATCCCTGCGGTATCGGCGCAGCTTTTCGTCCGTCTCCCGGGCGCTGAGCGCATAGTCGCGCAGGATGGAGCGGTAGAAGCCCTCGTCGTTCTGACAGTAGCTGAGGCCGATCGCAGGGTCAATCTCCGCTGTGCGGAGCGAGGCGAAAGCCTCTACTTCGCCGCGGGCATCTGTCTCTCCCGGAGCACCGGCACTCGCCTCTTCCTTCTGTCCCCGGACGACACTCAGCTTCTCCTTCGGAAGATGCTTCATCAGCATCTTCTCCAGCGCCTGACTGTTGATCGGTTTGGTCAGATAATCCGAAAAGCCCTCCGAGATATAGCGTTCCTTCGCCCCGATCACGGCATCTGCGGTCAGGCAGATGACGGGTGTCCTGCAGTTCCGCCCCTCCGCATCGCTCCGGATCCGGTTCAGCGCCTCGGTGCCGTCCATCTCCGGCATACGCTGATCCATGAGGATGACATCATAGGCCGTTTTCTCCGCCAGCGCAACGGCGTCCGCGCCGCTGGCGGCGGTATCAATCTGCATGCAGGTGTCCTTCAGCAGGCTGATCGCCACGGTCAGGTTCATCCTGGTGTCGTCCACAATCAGGATCCGGGCTGACGGCGCCCGGAAGGTCTCCCGATAGGCTTCGGCCTCGCGCAGGCTGGATTCAAAGCGCTTCTGAAAATCACCGATCGGCGCTGCGGACAGGATCTTCTGCGGGATCACAGCCGTAAAGACCGAGCCCTTGCCGTACTCGCTCTGCACCTCGATGCTGCCGCCCATCATCGCCAGCAGGCTCTGCGTAATCACGAGGCCGAGCCCTGTCCCCTCCACCGTGCTGTTGCGCACCATATCCAGGCGCTGGAACTTGGTAAACAGCCGGTCCAGATCCTCCGCCCGGATGCCGATGCCCGTATCCTTTACAGAGACGGTCAGCCGGAGCGTCTCTCCGTCCGGCATGTCACCGCGCACCGTCATGTGCACCGAGCCGTGCTCCGTATATTTGACGGCATTGTTAAGAATATTTGTGATAACCTGCCGCACACGGACCTCGTCCCCGAAGAGCAGATCCGGGAGTTCCGCGTCTGCGTCGACGGCGAAGTCCAGTCCCTTCTCCCGGGCCTTGAAGAGAATCATGTTGCTGACGTCGTTCAGTACGGAGCTCAGCTGGTACGGCGCTTCCGCGAGCTCCATCCGGCCGGCTTCGATCTTCGAGAAGTCCAGGATATCGTTGATGATGGCCAGCAGATTCTGTCCGGCGCTATCCACGTCGCCGGCGTATACCCTGATGTTCTGCAGCGCCGTCTGCAGCGGTTCCGCCGACCCGTCCGTCAGGTTTCCGGCCTGCCGGCTCTCCCGCAGGATCATCTCGTTCATGCCGAGCACGGCATTGATCGGCGTGCGGATCTCGTGGGACATGTTCGCCAGGAAGTCGCTCTTCGCCCGGTTGGCACTCTCGGCGTTTCTGCGCTCCACCTCCAGCTTTTCGATCAGCAGCGCGTCCGGGCTCTCAACCGTGTAGAACAGCGCGACGCAGATGATGGTCACGCCGACGCCGGAGATCAGAAGCTGCTGAAAAATTCCCTGCAGCACCGTCACAAACAGCATGATGCAGATCGAGATCAGGATCGCCTGCCGGAACTTCTTCTGCATCGACTGGCCGCGTCGGATCAGGATATACATGATCAGGAAACAGTAGATATAGCCGCATACAAAGGCGACCGTCGCATAAGGGCCGGAGGAATGGTTGGTATATTCTCCCACCGTATACTCAAAGGGAAGCAGCGTGACAGCCGCAAGAGAGAGCACCAGCGGAATCAGCCAGTAGAGCCGGAAGGGCTGTTCGCCGTAGGCCAGGATGCGTACGTACATGAAGATGATGAACAGCACGGTCACGATGCTTGACACAAAGATGATGTGGAAGAAATGGTTCAGGCGCATCGGGATCATGTCCACATGGTTGATGGTATAGACCGTCGTCATGTCAAAGACCAGATTGACCACTGAGACCGCAATCAGCGCCGAAAACAGCCTGTGGGCGGTGGTCTTTCGGTGCGGTGCCGAGAAGTACGTCCTTGCGATAAACAACAGCACGCACAGGCACACCAGCTGTCCCTTCACCGATATGACGTAGGCATACATCTGATCTCATCCCCCCTTCCCTTCTGAACAGTTCCGATGCCGCATGCACCGCAGAAGCGATGGTCACCGGAGCGCACTGCCGTTACTCAGACCGTCTCACCGTCCGGTACGAACTCCATCGGTTCAAACTCCAGGATCTCAGCATCCGGGAGATCCGGCTCCGCCCCCGGGACCGCTTCCCGGATACTCCGGACCAGAGCTTCGTAACGTGCCATCATCGCCCCATGTCTCTCCCGGATTCCGGCGGCATCTCCCACACTCGCAGCCTCTTCCAGGAAGGAAGCCGCATCCGAGAGCTCCTTCGCGCCTATGGTTTTCGAGGTGCTCTTCAGGGCGTGGACCTGAATCTCATAGCTCTTCCAGTCGCGGTTGTCGCAGAAGCGCTGCAGCCTTTCGCCCGCCTCCCCGGCGTTGCCCGCATAGTCCCGCAGCACCGAGAGATAGAAGCCGATGTCGTTCATGCAGTATCCGAGGCCGACGTCGGGGTCGATCCCGGCCGGGCGCAGCGCCTCGAGCGCCGTTTCCTCCGGAGAGGTGCCCGTCCCCTTTCCCGCGCCCGGCTCTTCCGGTTTCTTCTCCTCATACACAACGGTGATCTTTTCCGCCGGCAGGTACTTTCTCAGCATTCTCTCCAGCGCCGCGCTGTCGATCGGTTTGGTCAGGTAATCCGAAAAGCCCTCCGCCAGATACCGCTCCTTCGCCCCGATCACCGCGTCCGCGGTCAGGCAGATGACAGGCGTGAGGCGGTTTAATCCGTCCGCGTCGTTTCGGATCCGATTCAGCGCCTCGGTGCCGTCCATCTCCGGCATGCGCTGATCCATCAGGATGACATCGTAGACCTTCTTCTGCGCCAGCGCAACCGCATCCGCACCGCTGTCGGCCGTGTCAATCTGCAGGAGCGTTTTCTTCAGGAGGTTCACCGCCACGGTCAGGTTCATTCTGGTGTCGTCCACTATCAGGACGTGCGCAGAAGGTGCATGGAAGGACTCCCGGTAGCCCTCGGCCTCCGCTGCGGCGGCCTCGAAGCGCTTCTGGAAATCTCCGACCGCCTCGTCCGAGACGATCTTCTGCGGAATCGTTACACGGAAGACCGAGCCCTTTCCGTACTCGCTCTGCACCTCGATCCCGCCGCCCATCAGCTCCAGCAGGCGCCTCGTAATAGCGAGGCCGAGGCCGGCGCCCTCGACGGTGCTGTTGTGCTCCAGATCCAGGCGCTGGAACTTGGTAAACAGCTTGTCCATATCCTCCGCCCGAATTCCGATGCCTGTATCCTCTACTGAGGCCTTCAGCACCAGATCGGCGCTGCCCTTCCTCTCCCCGCGCAGTGTCAGGCGGACGGAGCCCTGTTCCGTATACTTGACAGCGTTGTTCAGGAGGTTGGTGAAGATCTGCCGCACGCGCTGCCCGTCTCCGCACAGATGATCCGGGAGCGTCTCATCCACATCGACGGCAAAGTCCAGGCCCTTTTCCTGCGCCTTGAAGAGCACCATGTTGCTGACGTCGTTGAGGAGCGAGCCCAGCTGGTAAGGCGCCTCCGCGAGATCCATCCGCCCGGCCTCGATCCTTGAGAAGTCCAGGATGTCGTTGACGATCCCGAGCAGGCTGTGTCCCGCGCTCTCCACATCGCCGGCATAGATGCTGATGTTCTGCAGGGCGTTCTCCCGGCCGCCGTCCCTCATCCCGAGGGCCTGCCGGCTCTCCCGCAGGATCATCTCGTTCATGCCGAGCACTGCGTTGATGGGCGTGCGGATCTCGTGCGACATGTTCGCCAGGAAATCGCTCTTCGCCCGGTTGGCGCTCTCGGCGCTGACCTTCTCCTTCAGGAGTTCCTCATGCATCCGGACATACGGTCTCACCGTGATAAGGGCCAGAAACGCCGCCACAAAAAGCGTGAGAACCAGGATGGCACCGTAACTCAGGATGGTAGAGCGCGTCTGTGCCGAGAGCTGATCCTCAAACCAGTCGGCCGAAAAATCCACCGCAATGATGCCTGCCACCGCGCCGGTCGAATCACGCACCGGGCTGTATGCGCTGTAGAACTCGCCCCACGCGTCCGAATACGGGACCTCGTCCACCGCCGCCTGTCCTCTGGCGGCACTGGCAAGCGCCTCGGTATACTTCACGCTGTCGCCGAAGCTGGCCGGTGTCTCCGGGTCCAGATCGATGGTAAAGATGAAGCTGCCGTTGCCCTCGTCCCGGATGCTGTAGACGTATTCCAGCTCTACGTTGTCACGGAAAATCGAAAGCGTATGATAGACCCTGTTGTACTCTTCGCTGCCGACATCCTCTTTGGTCAGGCTTTTCAGCACATCGCCGCTCACTGATCCCGAGGCACAGTTCGCGATATCCAGCATCCGCTGCTGGATGGCTTTCCGGATGCCGATCCTGGCTCTGTAGATGGACACTCCGCAGAACAGCACGCTGGACAGAAGCAGTATGATCTCCACCAGAAGGATGATTTTTGCGGAGAGACTCCGTTTGTACACCAATCTGCCTCACTCCTGAAAATACCATATATCGGGAAACCGGCCCGCTGCCGATACTCCCCGTTTCCTGCCTGCCGGGAATACGGCCTGCCGACTTTATCAGGCAGGTCATTCTCTGTGGCAGTGGATCACAGATAAAATAACGCATGATACAGTATAGCATAAAGCCATCTCCGATGATAGCCCTGTAATGATGTTTTTTTGCAGAGAAGCCTGACACTTCACGGTTCCGTACTCCGTAAAGTGTCAGGCTCATCAGGCATTTTTACCTTCCTGTCAGCACACTGCAGCGCACCGTCCCGACCGAGACATATCCGCTGAGGACCGCTCTCACATCCGTCCCCTCCGGCGCATCCTTCGCCACTGCGAGGATCGCCTGGTTGTGCAGTGTGAACGCACCGTCTTCCAGCTCCTCCCGTCGGAAAAAGTCCCCGTAGAGCTGTAGCGGGGCGATGGCGCAGTCTCTCTGTATTCCCTGGCATTCCTCCAGCGGGATCCCCGGGAAATTCACGTTCCAGATTCCGTTCTCCGGCGGAGGGTCCTGAATCAGATCCTCCAGCAGAAGAGGCAGGTACGCATCGGTCGTCTCAAAGCTGCCGTTGTAGCCGTTTGAGAAAGCCATCGCAGGGATCCCCTGCATCAGCGCCTCCATGGCGGCTCCCACCGTGCCGGAATACGCGATGTCAAAACCCGTGTTATAGCCGTTGTTGATCCCGGAGATAACCAGGTCAGGCCGTTCCGGCAGGAGATAATTCAGCGCGGCCTTGACGCAGTCCGCGGGCGTCCCTCCCACGGCCCAGGCCGCCTCGACCGGAGCCGGAAACGGATACGGGGCAACGGTAATCTTGTCAAAGACCGTGATTCTCTGGCTCATCGCGCTGCACTGCTCCGTCGGGGCCGCGACCCAGACCGGTCCGAAACGGGCGGCAGCCTCCGCCAGCTTTCTCAGCCCTTCCGATGCGATGCCGTCATCGTTGACAATCAGGATTTTCTTTCTCATGCACTCTTCCTCTTCCGTTATTGATGTAGCGAAAAAAAGATCCCCGCAGGCTCGCTTTCCTCTTGCTATTCCGTCCCGTCTCGGATATAGTTCAGATAACAGCTCTGACCGAAACCGCTTCGCGCAGGAAGGGCGGAAGAACATCAGCCTGTGAGTTCTTCGGCATCACGGAGCGGATACGCAGAACAGGAAAACAGGCAGAATACAACAGCATTGAGGTGTATCAGATGAAGAAAACACGTTGGGGACTGCTGGGAGCCGGCAATCTGCTGGAGCGCTGGATGAAGGGCTTTCGGCAGGTGGAGGACGCCGAGATCGCGGCAGTCGCATCACGGACGCCGGAGACCGCCCGGCGGATGGCCGACCGCTTTGGGATTCGTGAGGCTCTGACCTATGAAGAGATCCTGAAGCGGGACGACATCGATATCATGTATATTCCGGTCCCGCATTCAGCCCATAAGGAGCTTGCGCTCCGGGCGCTGGAGGCCGGCTTCCCGGTGCTGGTTGAAAAGCCCGCAGCGGTATCCGCAGCCGAATGGGCCGAGATGACCGCCTGTGCGAAGGAGCATAAGGTCTTTCTCATGGAAGCGATGTGGACGCGCTTTTTCCCCGTGATGCAGCAGGTGCTGGATGTGATCCGCTCAGGCGAGATCGGTGAGGTCCGGCATATCGAGGCGACCTTTGCCTACCGCGTGCCGGACAGCTATCAGGGACGCCTGACCGTCCCCGCGCAGGCGGGCGGGGCGCTTCTGGACGTGGGCGTCTACGGGCTCCATTTTGTGAGCTTCGTCTATGAAAAGACACCGGAGCGGATTCTGTCTCTCGCATCGATCGACACGGACCGGCTTCATCTGCAGGTGGATGAGCAGAGTGTCGTGATCGGGCGGTATGACGACGGAGCCCTCTTTACGGTGACCAGCGCCATCCGGACCGATATGCCCGATACGGCCTGGATCTACGGGACCGAGGGCAGCATTCGGATGCCGGTTTTCTGGAAGCCCGAATCCGCCTTCATCAGCCGCGGAGGATCGGAGCGGCAGATTATGTCTCAGGTTCCTCAGCAGGTCCCCGGGATTCTCGACGAGGGGTATCAGTATGAGATCCGCCATGTAAACGACTGTCTCCGCAGAGGGCTGACCGAATCCCCGCTCGTCACGCACGCGATGACCGGCCATGTCCTGCAGATGTGCGATGAGATCCGCGCCCAGTGGGGGCTTGTCTACCCCTTTGAGAAGCGGTCTCCGTGACCCGGGCCGTCAGGCTTCCGAAGGGCTGCCGCCGCACTCCAGATAGCGCTGATACGCCCGCTCCCCGTAGGGAGTGATCTTTCGCACATTTCCGTTGTATCGGGAAAAAATCAGCTTCTTCTCCTCCTCGCTGCAGCCTTCGACGTCGATCCGTCCCGTCATCTGAAAGGCCGCGTGGATCAGATTCAGTGCCGCGCAGGAGAGATTGAAGACCCTGTCCCGATGGAGCCTGCTCCATACCAGCTTCAGATCGTCCGGGTTGAAGGGAAGCAGCTCGCCGGGAATGCCGAGAAGCACCGGGATCCCCTCGCTCTCGGCGAACAGGATCGCCTCGATCGCCACCTGTGCGAAGATCTGCCCGTAGCCTGTCGAGCTGTCGAATTTATGCAGCGGATTCCGCGTATGGCGATCCAGGACAAAGTTCCCGAAGCGCGAATATCTCTGCCAGTTCAGGCTGACGAGCAGATCCGCGAGGGTATCCGAGAGATTGATCTCCGGCAGCTCCATCAGCAGAATCGCCCTCAGGCAGGCCGGCGTCAGCCGGCAGGAAGCGCAGATGCTCTCGATCAGTGCGGAATTGTCGTCCAGGATCCTCCGCACGCGTCTGTTGCTGTATCGTCTGATCACGGCAGCATCACCCGGATCATTTTCTGTACTTCGGGAGGGCGTTTTCCTTTTTTCTCTTCCGTCATCGGATAAAGTCCGTAGCCACCGGCTCCTCTGCCTCCGGGAAACAGATCCCCGCAGCCGCCCCGTTCTCCGTGAGCTTCAGCATCCACGCCATGTTTCTGCCCAGTGTGCGCATCGTCTGCAGCCCTTCCAGATCCTGCTCCACATCCTCCGGCGTATAGCCATGGACATTGTTCCAATACTGTGACGTGACGATCGGCATCTTCTTGATCGCAAAGTACTGGTTCAGCCGCTGGAAGGTCGCCGTCGTTCCGCTCCTCCGCGCGCTGACCACAGCGGCAGCGGGCTTTCCGACCAGCTCGTTCCCTCCCGCGAAGAAGACCCGGTCAAGCAGCGCGCAGAGTGCTCCGTTGGCTCCGGAATAGTATACCGGGCTGCCGATCACGACACCGTCGGCTTCCTTCATCCGCTCCAGGATCCTGTTCGCCGCATCGTCGTCGTGCACACAGCGTCCGGTTTTCTCACAGGCCCCGCAGCCGCTGCATCCGTACACCGGCCGGTTTCCAATCTGGAAGATCTCGGTGTCGATCCCCTCCTTCTTCAGGGTGTCCGCCACCTCGGCCAGCGCCCGGTTTGTGCAGCCGTTCCGGTTGGGACTGCCGTTTATCAAAAGCACTTTCATCTTCATATGCCTCCAGGTATGTTTTATGCAGACCCGTACGGAGCCGGCTGAAAACCGGTTCCGCACGGGTCTGTTCTCAGACAGGGCCGCTCCGGGCCGGGGTGGCTGCGCTCAGCGCTTCCACTTCCAGCCGGCGACCTCGGGGAGGTCCTCGCCGTGGAGCTGGATGTACTGCTTGTGTTCGACCAGCTTGTCGCTCATGCGCTGATAGAGATATGCGCCGCGGTTGCCCAGCTGCGGGAGGTACTTGATGGCCTCCTGCACCAGGTGGAACCGGTCCACATTGTTCTGTACGCGCACGTCGAAGGGTGTGGTGATGGTGCCCTCTTCCTTGTATCCGCGCACATGCATCTGGCGGTTGTTGTGGCGGCGGTAGGTGAGCTCGTGCACCAGCGACGAGTAGCCGTGGAAGGCGAAGAGCACGGGCTTGTCCTGGGTGAAGAGGATGTCATACTCCGCATCCGTCAGACCGTGGGGATGCTCTGTGGAGGGCTGCAGCTTGAAGAGGTCCACCACATTGATGAAGCGGATCCTGACGTCGGGCAGCTCGCTGTTGAGGATGGATACCGCAGCCAGTGCCTCCAGGGTGGGAGTCTCACCGGCGCAGGCGAAAACGATGTCCGGCTCCTGGCCCTGGTCGTTGGAGGCCCAGTCCCAGATTCCGATCCCCTGGGTGCAGTGCTTCACGGCCTCCGGCATGCTGAGCCACTGGGGGCGCGGATGCTTCGAGGCCACCAGGACGTTCACATAGTTGCGGGAACGGATGCAGTGGTCAAAGCACGAGAGCAGGCAGTTGGCATCCGGCGGCAGATACAGGCGCACCACGTCCGCCTTCTTGTTGGCGATATGGTCCATGAAGCCGGGATCCTGGTGGGTAAAGCCGTTGTGGTCCTGCTGCCAGACGGTGGAGGCCATGATCAGGTTCAGGGAAGCCAGCTCCTCGCGCCAGGGCAGCTGGTTGCAGACCTTCAGCCATTTGGCGTGCTGAGCCGCCATCGAGTCGATGATGCGGGCAAAGGCCTCATAGGTAGCGAAGAAGCCGTGACGCCCGGTCAGCAGATAGCCCTCCAGCCAGCCCTCGCACATGTGCTCGGAGAGCATGGAGTCCATCACGCGGCCGTCCGAGGCGAGATGGTCGTCGGTGTCGAGGTGGCCGGCATTCCAGTCGCGGTTCTCGACCTCAAAGACCGCATTGAGGCGGTTGGAGGCCGTCTCGTCCGGTCCGAAGATGCGGAAGTTCTTCGCATCGGCGTTCAGGCGGAAGATATCCCGGACAAATTTGCCCAGCTCGATCATATCCTGGCCTTCCCGCTCGCCGTGGCCCTGGGTGTCGAAGGCATAGTCGCGGAAGTCCGGCAGGCGCAGGTCGCGAAGGAGGAGACCTCCGTTGGAGTGGGGGTTGGCGCCGATGCGGGCTTTCCCCTCGGGTGCCAGGGCTCTGATCTCGGGGAGAATGCGTCCGTTCTCGTCGAAGAGCTCTTCCGGATGATACGAGCGGAGCCACTCCTCCAGGATCTTCAGATGCTCCGCGGGCTTTGCCATCGAGATGGGGACCTGATGCGCCAGGAAGTTGCCCTCGATGCGCTGGCCGTCCACCACTTTCGGTCCGGTCCAGCCCTTCGGGGTGCGCAGGACGATCATCGGCCACACCGGTCTGGTGCTGTCGTTGTTCTCCCGGGCGTGGAGCTGGATGGCCTTGATCCGCTCGATGACGGTGTCCAGGGTCTCCGCCATCAGACGGTGCATGGTCATGGGGTCGTCGCCCTCGACAAAGAAGGGCTCCCAGCCGCAGCCGTGGAAGAAGTCCACAATCTCCTGACGGCTCATGCGGGCAAAGATGGTGGGGTTGGCGATCTTGTATCCGTTCAGGTGCAGGATGGGCAGCACTGCGCCGTCCGAGACGGGGTTGAGGAACTTGTTGGACTGCCAGGAGGTGGCCAGCGGTCCGGTCTCCGCCTCGCCGTCGCCGACGGTCACAGCGGCGATCAGATCGGGATTGTCGAACACCGCGCCAAAGGCGTGGGCGATGCCGTAGCCCAGCTCGCCGCCTTCGTTGATGGAGCCCGGGGTCTCGGGCGCGCAGTGGGAGGGAACGCCGCCTGGGAAGGAGAACTGCTTGAAGAGCTTCCTCATGCCGTCCTCGTCCTCCGAGATGTTGGGATAGACCTCGGAGTAGCTCCCGTCCAGATAGTCGTTGGCGATGAAGAAGTTGCCGCCGTGGCCCGGGCCGGAGAGCAGAATCAGGTCCAGATCATAGCGCTTGATGGCGCGGTTGAGGTGGACGAAGACAAAGTTCTGCCCCGGTACGGTTCCCCAGTGTCCGACGATTTTCTTCTTGATCATGTCCATGGTGAGGGGTTTGCGCAGGAGGGGGTTGTCCAGCAGGTACAGCTGTCCTGCGGACAGATAGTTTGCGGCACGGAACCACTGATTCATGCGGGTGAGAAGCTCGTCCGTGATGGGGCCCTTTTCCGGGCAGGTGCAGGAAAGGTTGGTTTGATCGCTCATTGGTTCACTCCTTTATTTGTATTTGAATCATACGGTTGATCTCTGTTCTGTCTGTATGGATCTGTGCATCTGCTACGATACCATACTCCGTTCTGCCTGTCAAACTGAAAGTCAACGTTTTCAGCCACCATCTTGCGCTTGTGGTCGGAGGCTGGACGTGCTATACTGATAGAAGTACTGGATTCTTCCGGACAGGGGGCTCACTATGGACAATCTGGACAGCGGTTCCGCCGTTTTCACTGAAAACAGAATTCTGGATCTGATCCCCGACGGCATCGTCGCTGCAGATCGCGGGCTGCACATCCGCCTGATCAACCCCGCCGCCTGCCGCCTGCTTTCTCTCTGCGATGCCTTGGAATACATCGGCGGACCGGTCAGCCGCCTCATGGACGATGCCGGTCTTCTGCAGCTTCTCGACGGAGGCGCGGCACAGGATTCTGTCCGTGTCACGCTGCACCGCGAAGCCGGAACCCCTCAGCTGGAATGCTCCTGCTACTGTGACAGCAGCCGTTCTCTCTTCGTCTGTGTCATAAGGGAAGCGCCGCCGCAGACGCAGCCGGAGGAGGAACAGCTCCGGTCCCGTCTGGAGGCAGCCGGGCTCGCCGATACCATCTGCGAGAAGCAGCTGAGCATCGTCTCACAGATCGCCGGGCTTCTGGGGGAGGCCGCAGTCGAAACGCAGGCCGCGGTTTACGAACTGAAGAAGGCGCTCCTTCCCGACGGGGCAGACCGGCATGGTTGAACAGGCGCTTTTTGAGCATGGCTCCGGCCCCGCTCCGGGGCTCTGCTGGGAGATCGGAACGCTCCAGCAGAACAAGCACACTGAGAGCGTCTGCGGAGACCGGATCACCGTCTCCCGCGAAGACGGCCGTGTGCTGCTGGTTCTCTCCGACGGGCTCGGCTCAGGGATTCAGGCCAACATCGCAGCCACGCTGACCGCGACCCTGATCTCCGGTCTGACGGAGCGCGGCCTCCCTCTGGAGGACAGCATCCGGTCTGTCGATGCGGTTCTGCCCGTCACAAAGCGGCAGGGGCTTGCCTATGCCACCTTCAACCTGGTCTGCACCGAAGGGCAGCGGGTCCGTCTGATCCAGTACGACAGTCCTCCGGCCGTTTTTCTCCGTGACGGCGTCTCGCTGAACTATCCTTCCGAGTCCCGCACGGTGCTGGACAAAACGCTGCAGGAGAGTGTCCTGACCATGAAGAGCGGCGATATGCTGGTGCTCTTCAGCGACGGCGTTTCGGAGGCCGGCCGCGGCGTCACCACCTATTCCGGATGGGATCGCCGCAAGATGGAGGACTACCTGTTCCGCAGCGTCAGGCCGGACGACGACGCGCTGTATGTCGCCGCCAACATTGTCTCCGCCGTGCAGGCGCTGGACCTCTATGACTTCCATGATGACACCAGTGTGGCGGTCCTCCGCCTGCGTGAAAAGCTCAGTGCAGCCCTGCTGATCGGCCCTGACGACGTATGGCAGCCCGACGACGCGGTTCTATCTTCCTTTTTCAGCGCAGAGGGCCTGCATGTGATCTGCGGAAGCGGAGCCGCCCACGCCGCGGCCCGGTTCCTCGGGAAGGAACTGCGCACGCTCCCCCGTGCCGGCGACGGAGAGCTCCCTCCCCCCCTTGGGATTGAGGGTGTCGACCTCGCCGTCGAGAGGGGCCGGACCTTTGAGGAGCTTCTTTACGCAATCCGCCGTTACCGGCAGGACGGGATGATGAGCCTCGGTCTCCGACAGGCGTCGGACGGCGCCTCTCTGCTTCTGAAGGCGCTGGCGGTGCAGGCCAGTGATGTAGATATCCTGTGCTCCGCTGCGTCTGACCCGATACAGGAGGACGCGCTCCCTTCCGGTACCGGGAGTGCGGAGCAGATTCTCGTTCTCCGACAGCTTCTGACAGAGCTCGGCAAAACCGTCACGCTCCGCTTTTTCTGAATCCCGGGGTCCCCGTACATACGCTCAGCCCCGCGGCATCCAGGTTCTGCCGCGGGGCTGAGTGTATGTGCAGATTTATACATAATAGGGATTGGGCTTCAGCAGGATCGCAATCAGGTCGATCAGGACACCGATCCCGAACAGCCCCATCGTGAAGAGGTACAGGATCCCCATGCCGACCCGGCCTTCATAGAACTTGTGAAAACCGAACCAGCCGAACATCAGGCAGAGCAGGAACGAAATCCACTTGTTCTTTTCTCTTCCTCCCGCCACAACCGTCGTGCGGTGATCATACACGTTCTGGCTGTTATAGGTCTGGTGGATCACCTGCGGTTCCTCCACCTTCAGCCGCTCCACCTGTCTGCCGCATTCCGGGCATACGACGCACTCTCTGTGGATGACGGAGCCGCAGAACTTGCAGTACTTCGCGTCCTCCGGCAGCGTAAAGGCCTGTCTGCTCCCATAGCGCCAGTCCTCCTCCGCCTTCCGGGGCTCTGACACGGTCAGCGGCTCCGCTTCGGCACAGCGCTGAGGCAGTTCCACCTCCTGATAGGCAAAGGCATCTGCAGAGGCGCCGTAAGCCTGTGCCTGAGACCTCGTCCCGGAGCTGGCCGGCTGTTCCGCGCGCGGGGGGACGGCACGGGACAGGCTGCCCTGCTGGGTGATGCTGATAAAGCCCGCATCGTCGACCGAGAGAACACAGAGGCGGTTCTCCAGCGGATCCACATGCACGCTCTGGATCGCGTCAACACAGCCGTCCGCGTGGACCAGCAGCTCATGCTCTCCGGCGGGCAGGGTGACGGTGATGCTGTCGCTGCTGCCGAGCACATCCCTGAAGTCACCGTCGATATAGAGATCGGCGGAGATCTCGCGCATCCTTCCGGAGCTGTATTTACGCAGGGTCAGCGTGCCGGTTGCCGCGGAGGAAGCGCCGTCCTGGACCGGGATCCTGGTTCCGCACTCCGGACAAAACTTTGCATTGCCGGCATTGGCGCCGCAGTTTGGGCAGAACACTGTATTCTCACCTCTCTTTGTTCTTTTGTTTATGATAGCATGAAATCGCGCAGGATGCAAGCCGCCGGGCCTGTCTTGAACTGTTGAATGTGCAGCCGGAACATGCTATAATGCACGAAACGGTACAGAAGTCGGCACAGACGGGATTCTTTTGTCCGGAAACCGCGACGGGGCCGGGATAGTGAATTCTCCGACACCGTGTGCGGGATCTGTGACAGTTCCCGTGCTATACTGAGGCTGAAATCAGGAGAAGCACAGCACACAACACAGATAAAAGAAAGGACAGAGAACCATGAACAATGAACCGAACAGCAAAAACGTCGTGAATCTGGACGGCGAAGCATTGGAGACGGTTGCCGGCGGTGCATACATGCAGGATCAGTACTTCAATCTCGGCAACTATGCCTACAGAACGGTCAACGTGCCGGCGGGAACGCTTCTTGTCATGCAGGACAGCCCCGGAGGCGCCTTTCTGGGGACCAGCTTCTCCAACGGCGAGCAGATCCTTGTAAACAAATTCGTCTCCGAGTACGGATATCTTCTCGCCTTTAAGGACGGCACCTTCGGCTATGTGGATCAGAGATATGTGAGATGAGGAGAAGGCAGACTTCCGCATTCACATGGGAATGATCCTCGGCAGCGTGCATTTTCCGTACACGAGACCTGAATCCGCACATACAGCAGCAGAGCCCGGACATGCGGGCTCTGCTGTTTATCTGCCCGCAGCAAAACGCTGCCGGGTGCTGTTCCGTTTTCCGTTTTTTTCCTTCAGTCCCGGTGCATGTGGATTGCATCGGCATCCATGAGCTTCAGGTTCTCATGCACGCCTCTCGCATCCGCGCGCCCGATCATGGCATCGCGGTCCTTCTTCAGCTCAGTGGCCGCCTTCTGCCGCGCGGGACCGGCGATGCAGCCTCCCTCGCAGATCATGCCCTCCATGAAGTGCTCGGGCAGACGTCCCAGCTTCATCAGGGTCAGGGCATTCTTGCATTCCACGGCGCCGTTGCATACCTTGACGCTGATCTGCTCCGGATCGATGTTCTGCTCCTTCAGGCACTGCACCACCGCCGCCGTGACACCGGCGCTGTTTCCGAAGCGCTTGCCGTAGGTCGAGCCCTGCTGCGTATACTCCGGCGCGGGCTCCAGCTCGATATCCCTGCCGCGGAGCATCTCGACCGCCTCGTCAAACGTGAGGACGTAGTCCGCGTTGTCTGCGATGCTGATGTCCAGCGCCTCGCTCTTCTTGGCCTGGCAGGGTCCGATAAAGACCGTGACCGCCTCCGGATCCCGCTCCCTGATCAGGCGGGAGACCGCGCACATCGGACTCACTGAAGTGGAGATGTTTCCGCTCAGCTCCGGGAAATGCTTCCGGATCATGTTCACGAAGGCCGGGCAGCACGAAGTTGTCTTGCGTTCTCTCTTTTCGGCGGCCTCAGCCCACTCCGCCGCCTCCGCGGCAGCGGTCATGTCGCCGCCAAGCGAGACCTCGATCATGTCCGCAAAGCCAGCTTTCTTCAGCGCATTCCGCCACGAATCCGGGGTGATGTCAGGCCCAAACTGGCCCTCCACCGCAGGTGCGACCATTGCGTAGACCCGGCGCCCGGCGAGGATCATATGGATGACGTCGACGAGGAAGGTCTTCGCACCCAGAGCGCCGAAGGGGCAGGCGTGGATGCATTGGCCGCACTGGATGCACTTGCTCTCGTCGATCCTGCAAAGCCCGGTCTCCTCGTCCATGGTGATCGCTCCGACCGGGCAGGCCTGTTTGCAGGGGCGCACCTGGTGCACAATGACCTGATAGGGGCAGTTCTTTGAGCACATCCCGCACTCGCGGCACTTCTGCGGGTCGATGTGGGCCCGGATCCGTCCGTGGTCGCGGACGATGGAGATCGCCCCGAATCGGCAGGACTCGTAGCAGGCATGACCGAGGCAGCCGTGGCAGTTGTCCGTCACGGTGTAGGAAGCGATGGCGCAGTCGTCACACGCGGCCGGGATCACCTGCACGATGTTTCGGGTGTCGTTCTTTCCCGGACACATGCCCCTCGCCAGCCGCACCCTTTCGCGGATGATCTCGCGCTCACGGTAGATGCAGCAGCGAAACTGCGGCAGCGGCCCCGGAATGATCGTCTCCGGGATGAAGTCCTTCTTTGCCTCGAGCTCTCCGTTCCAGGTCAGTCTTGCGACCTCACGGAAGATTCTCCTGGTGATGTTGCTGGTTGTACTGTCGTTTGTAATCATCTTTATCCCTCAATAGTATTCATGTTCCACTTTCTTTCCGATGGCCTCCAGGGCCTCGGAGAGCTGTTTGGTGAGATTCATCCGCAGGCCGAGCTCCAGAGGCAGGTCCGGGTTCTGGTAGGCGGCGTTTACGGCAGTCCCGACATAGAGGCGGACCTCCGTGCAGTCCTCAATGATCATCCGGGCGACCCGGGAGGCGGGGTTCTGCTCATCCAGCTTCCGGAAGAAGGCTTCGCCGACCTGCTCCGGATCGGCATACTCCTTCAGGATCTGGATCACCCGGGCCAGGGTCAGCACTCCCTCCGTCACCAGGTCGATGCCGGCGATATGGCCTTCCGGCGGGAGGTCCGAATCCCCGTAGTCCATCGAGACGGTCATCGGCCGCTTCAGGACCCGTGAGACGATCGAGGCGCTGGTTCCGCCGCTCACGATCCGCCGGACCGTCCCGTCACCGCTCATGAAGGCCCGGACCATTCTCTCGTCGTCCGCCCGGTTGCGCGCCGGCCCCGTCATCAGATGCAGCCGCTTCTGCCCGGTCACATGGACACAGGCGACCGTGGTGTCGTCACCGGGCGCACCGCCGTAGAGGTCGTTGCAGGTGTCACAGATCCGCACGGCCTCGCGCAGCGGCGACTGCCCTTCGCTGTGGCCCCGCAGGGCGAAGTCGGCGATCTCTTCCCACGGCCAGCCGAAGCTCATGAGGCTGCCGAGGCCCGCATGGACCGTGCCGTCGGTCATGATGAGGAAGGTGTCTCCGACCTTCGCGGTAAAGCGGTAGGTGTTGATCGCCTTCCCGGAGATGAGCTGCTCGTTCCGCGGGATGCGGACCAGCTCCCCGCCCCGGATGAAGATGCATCCGGGGTTCTCATATTCAAAGAGGATCCCCCTGCCGTCATGAAAGATCTGCAGCACGGTGAAGGTTGAGAAGGACACCCCCGTGAGCGGATCCGCCGGCAGCGTGTCGACGACCGTCTCGACGCAGTCCTCCAGCGCCGCTCCCTCTTCCAGCATCTTCCCGAAGATCTGGCTGGTCAGGGTGGACAGCATATTTGCCCGGACGCCGCTGCCCATGCCGTCGGCGAGCACGAGGATGTCCGAGTCGTCTCGGTGCACGAACTGCACCGCGTCGCCGCACAGGATTTCACCCACGTGGTTCAGGCTCCTGCTGGCCATTTCGGTCGTGATGCTCATGCCTTGCCTTCCGCAGCGCCCGGCCGGGCGGGCTGAGGCTCCGCAGGCTGCCTCGGTCTGGCATAACGGGTATCCACACGGAGCTTCGGCTTCCGGACAGGCGCCGGCATCGGCAGCCCCTCCGGCAGGCCGGGGGCGCCGGGTCCGTCCGGGAAGGCCGGGACTTCGTCCGGGTCGGCGCCAGAATCGGCAGGCAGGCTCCCGTCCGGAGTGTTCTCCGCCTCCCCGGTCGGTTCCTGGATGGACTTCATCAGGTTGGTCAGGGTCATCTTGGTCTCCGCAGTCGTCGAGCCCAGCAGGGCGGCGATTTTCTGCGCGGTAAACATCTGGTTCCGGATGACCTTCTCGGCCATCTCCACGGTTGCGTTTCGCCGCTCCTGCTCGCTCCGGGCACGTTTTTCCTGGGCGGTCACATCGATGAAGGTCATCAGCGTGCTGTCCAGCTTCGGGATGTAGACGATATTCTGCAGCGTCCAGAGGTCGTATTCCCTGTAGTAGACCTTCTTGCCGTAGATGTTCCGGTGGCTGCGGTAGACGGTCTCGCAGTCCACCGGGTCGATCAGCTCCGACAGATACCGCTGCAGCGCCTGCTCACGGCTGACGCCGAAGAAGCGCTCCCCGACCTCGGAGTATTCCAGGATACGCTGCGCCGCGTCGGCGATGATCACGGCGTTCGGGCTCTCCTTCAGGATGAGATTCGCCATCGATTCGGCCTGGGAGGTCAGATACGGGATGCACATCTCCAGCTCCGCCTTGCCCTGAAACACCGCAACGGCCTTCTCACGGCAGCTGGGATAGCCGCAGGCGCCGCAGTTGAGCTCGTCCGCGGGGCTGTGCTTGCCGGTTTTGGCAAGGATGGCCCGGATCTCTTCTTCGCTCGGCTCCGGCTCCCGGATCGACCGGTCCTCAAAGCGCTTCCTCAGCTCGACGCCCTCCACCGAGCGCCGCAGCTCCGGAGCCGGAGCCGGGACGGGTTCTATCTTCTCCTCCATGTCCAGACGGATCCGATAGGGATAGACCTCCCTTTCGCTGACCGCCGGACCCTTGATGCAGCCGTTCTCGCAGATGTTCATCTCTACCACGCAGCGGTGCACCGAGCCCGCCTCCAGGTCCCTGCAGAACTCGATGCAGCTCCGCAGGCCGTGGACGCAGAGCTGCCGGTAGCCCTTCGGGTTCTTCTCCTCACGGGGCTCCATCGACGCCCATACCGACGTCAGTACGCCCCCCGTGACAGGGTAGAGCCGGTTGGCTGCGGGGTTGAAGGGGAAGGGCTCGTCCACGCAGTCGTCGATCCGGATCTCTTCCTCCTCCAGCCAGGCGCTCAGCTCGCGGAAGCTGATCACCGCGTCGACGGCATCCGCATGCCGGGGGTCCCTGGCCTCTTTTCTCTTTGCGATGCAGGGCCCGACGAAGACCACGCGGGTGTCGGCGCCCAGCTTCTTCTTTATCATGCGTCCAGAGGCGATCATCGGCGAGACCACCGGGGCAAGAGAGGGCACCAGCGCCGGAAAGTACATCTCGATCAGATCGTTGACCGCCGGGCAGCAGGTCGTAATGATGTTGTCCATCTCCCCCTGCCCGATGAGCTGCAGATAGGCGTCCGTCACGGCGGCCGCTCCCTCTGCGGTCTCGAAGACCTCCGCAAAGCCGAGCCGCCGCAGTGCGCAGCGGACCTGGCCGAGCTCCCGAAACTGCAGCAGGCCCATGTACGACGGTGCAAGCTGGGCTGCCACGCGCTCGCCTCTGCGGATTATATTCCGCACCTGCTCCAGCTCGCTCGTCATGGTCTTGGCCTCCTGCGGGCAGACCGCCAGGCAGCGCCCGCAGAGGATGCAGTGGTCCTCCATGATCTCTGCTCTTCCGCCCAGCACTGAGATCGCCTTGATCTCGCAGTTGCGGACACACTTATAGCAGTGGCGGCACTTGGTGGAGTTGAAGTCGATGATTCTCATTCCGCTTCCCTGTCCCCTCCGGCTTCAGCTCACCCGGGTCAGGATCTCGTTATTGAAGAATTCCTCCGTTGTCTCCGGGCTGACCGAATAGACCGTGTCGTCGATCACCACACAGACCGCATACTGGCAGTTCCCCGTGCAGAACGAGCCGTTCAGCAGAACCTTTCCCTCCAGCTGATGGGCGGCGACCAGCTCTTTGAGCTTCGAGACCACCTCTCTGGAGCCCTTCATATGACATGCGCTTCCCACGCAGATTGATACATCCAGCATCTCTTTCAACCTTTCTGATCACTATAATTATATTGTATTTGTACCGGCGGTCCGAGAGTTTGTCATTTCTCTCACAAACTTTGTTCGCCCTATTGTATCTTCTGAGAACATCAAAGTCAAGAAGATTTCTCCCGCCGTGAGCCGTCTCCCCCTTGAAATCCGCCCCCGGTCTGTGCTATTTTTTAGGGCGCGGGCTGATGCAGACCTGCCGGCGCGGCGGGGATGCATCCAGTCCCGCTCACAGGATATGTCTGAGGCACAGCGGCAGAAGGGAGCAAACAGGCTGAAGTGATGAAAATCTGTGTCTTTTCCGATTCGCACGGGTATCGGGACAACATGCTGCACGCGGTCTATACCGAGGAGCCGGATCTGGTCTTCTTTCTGGGCGACGGAGAGCGGGATGCCGAAGCGCTCGCGAAGCGGTATCCTTTGCTGCCGGTCAATTCCGTCCGCGGCAACTGCGACCTCTGCTCTTCCGTTCCGCTGAAGCTCTGCATCCCCCTCGGCGGGCACCGGATCTTTGCGGCCCACGGCCATTACTACGACGTCAAGCACGACCCGGAGCTCCTCGCCCTGCGGTACGCGGCGAAGCTGGAGCAGGCGGATATCGTTCTCTTCGGCCACACCCACAGAGCTTATCAGGACGAGCGCGGCGGCATGCTGCTTCTCAACCCCGGCCCCTGCGGCAGCATCTACGCCAGCTACGGGCGGATCTTTCTCGAGGGAGACTCCGTCTGCGCCGACATCGTCCGCATCACGCCGGAGCGCTGACGTTCCCCTGAGCCGGAGCGGCTGCGGAGACCTGCTTCTTCACATAGCGCACCACATAGTCCGCGAAGCGCCTGGTGGCGGGCCCGGCCTTCTCCCCCGCCGCGATCGCCATGCCGATCACCCGTCTGGCCTCCGGGACCAGCGGCAGCGTCAGAAGCCGGTCGTTCCGTCCCTTCAGCAGCAGCTCCGGCATGATGCTCATGCCGAGGCCCTGCTCCACCATCGCGAGGATCGCGTAATCGTCCTTGGTATAGAATCTCACATTCGGTTCGACCCCCGCCGCCTCCAGGGCGCGCCGGGCGTCGTGGTCGGAGCTCTTCAGCAGGCTGATGAAGGGCTCCGTTTCGCATTCCACCAGGGGGAACTTCGGATAGCTCGAGAACCGGCTGTTCAGCGGCAGGATTGCCAGGAGCCGGTCCTCCATCAGCGGGATGCACTCGCAGTCCAGCGCGCTGGGGAGCGTGACGAAGCCGATGTCCACGCTGCCGTCCGAGAGCCACTGCTCCACGTCGCCGTAGTCCCCGTTCAGCAGACGGAACTCCACCCGGGGAAAGTCCGCCTGGAATTCCTTCAGCACCCCCGGCAGCCAGTGCACAGCCACCGAGGTAAAGGCGCCGATCCGCACCGTGCCGGTGTCCAGCCCCCGGATGGCGGCCGCGGTCTGGCTGAGCTGCTCCGCACTGTTCAGCAGTGTCCGGACCGCCGGCATCAGCTGCTCGCCCTCCGCCGTGAGCCGCACCCCGCCCCGGCCCCGCCGGAGGATCGGAAAGCCGAGCTCCTTCTCCAGCCCGTCGATGTGGTGGCTCACCGCCGACTGGGTGATGTTGAGCTGCCTCGCAGCCAGGGTCAGGCTCCCCTGCTCCACGGTCGCCGCCAGCGCTTCGTACTTGGCAAGATTCATCTTCGGTCCTCTCCTCTGCTCCGTGATAAATTACTTTTACTCATGATTTTATGAGTAAAATTATTTTTATTTCTATTATAGCGTTCTTTTTTGCGTTTTCAAGAGAAATCCTCCGATTTTTCTCTTGTCTGTTTCCGCGTTTGCTTTATAATGCAGAACATCGCAAAAATATCGGCAAAGAAAAGAGAGGTTGTACCATGTCTTCATCCGCAGTATTCGTTATCATCGCCATCCTGGTCTATCTGGCCGGCATGCTGTTCATCGGCTACCGCCATTCCCGGGATACCAAGAGCAGCTCCGACTTCTATCTCGGCGGGCGCCGGCTGGGTCCGATCACCGCCGCCATGAGCACCGAGGCCTCCGACATGAGCGCCTATCTGCTGATGGGTGTCCCTGGCCTCGCCCTCTTCTGCGGCGTCGCCGAGGCCGGCTGGACCGCCATCGGTCTCGCCGCCGGCACCTATCTGAACTGGCTGATCGTCGCCCGCAGGCTGCGTGTCTATTCGGCCAGGCTGGACGCCATCACGGTGCCTGATTTTCTGGCCCGCCGCTTCCGCGACAACACCAGGATCATCGAGACCGTCGGCGCGCTGGTGATCATCATCTTCTTTGTCCCCTACACCGCCTCCGGCTTTGTCGCCTGCGGCAAGCTCTTCAACAACATGTTCGGCTGGGACTATACTACGACCATGATCATCTCGGCCGTCGTCATCGTCGCCTACTGCACCATGGGCGGCTTCATGGCGGCCTCCATCACCAGCCTGATCCAGAGCATGGTCATGACCTTCGCCCTGATCGTTGTGCTGATCTTCGGGATCCACAGCGCCGGGGGCTGGGACGCTGTCGTCGCGAATGCACAGACCGTCCCCGGCTATCTGAGCTTCTTCGCCAACACCAACATCGAGGCCAGCTCCGCCGGAACCTACGGCGGCATCACGATCCTCTCCACGATGGCCTGGGGTCTCGGATACTTCGGCATGCCCCATATCCTGATCCACTTCATGGCCGCGAAGGATGAGAAGAACATCACCGTCAGCCGCCGGATCGCCGCGGGCTGGGTCATCATTTCGCTGGGCGTCGCCGTGATCATCGGCCTCGTGGGCTTCGCGATGGTCAACGCGGGCATCATTGACGGCTTCGCCAGCAGCTCCGAGGCCGAGTCGGTCCTGGTGCGTGTCTCGGCCCTGATGAGCCAGAAGAACGTCTTCTTCGCCATCATCGCGGGTATCATCCTCGCCGGCATTCTCTCCGCCACCATGTCCACCGCCGACGTGCAGCTTCTGGCTGCGGCCTCCGGCATCACGCAGAACCTCCTGCTGGATGTCTTCGGGCTGAAGCTGGACGAGAAGAAGAACCTTCTCATCGCCCGCATCGGCGTCATCGCCATCGCCGTCATCGCCGTCTTCTTCGCCATGGATCCCAACAGCTCGATCTTCCGGGTCGTCTCCTTCGCCTGGGCCGGCTTCGGCGCGACCTTTGGTCCCATCGTGCTCTTCGCCCTGTTCTGGAAGCGCTGCAACAAGTTCGGCGCCATCGCGGGCATGATCTCGGGCGCCGTCATGATCTTCGTCTGGAAGTACGCGGTGCGGCCCATGGGCGGCATCTGGGACATCTATGAGCTGCTGCCCGCCTTCGTGGTAAGCTGTGTCATGATCGTGCTCTTCAGTCTGATCACCAAAGCCCCTGAGGCTGAGATCGTCAGGGAGTTTGAGAGCGTCTGAATCCGCATCCCCGGTCCGGAGGAGGGCTTTCGGGAGGGAGCAGCCTCTGTGTGAGGCCGTCGCTGAGCCGTCAGACTGCGGAGTTTTCGCAGATGATAAGGTTTTTTCAGGATTTTTCTCAAAGCCTATTGTCAAACCGCTTTTCTGATGCTATAATCCCTTCCCGTGAACAACAAAGACAAAGGAGTTTATTCTCATGAACAAAACCGAACTTATCAAGAAAGTCGCCACCGCCAACGAGATCAGCCTGAAGCAGGCTGCCGGTGTTGTTGATTCCGTTCTGAATGCCGTCGTCGACGCTGTCGCCGCCGGTGACAAGGTCAGCCTGATCGGCTTCGGCACCTTCGAGAAGAAGCATCGCGACGCCCGCGTCGGCCGCAACCCCGCTACCGGCGAGGCCATGGAGTTTGCCGCCAGCGAGACCCCGGTCTTCAAGGCCGGCAAGGCTTTCAAGGACAAGGTCAACGGATAATCACACCTTACACACTGAAAAGAGGCTGCCGTGAGGCGGCCTCTTTTCAGGCAGAGAAGAGAAAAGAGATCTCTTTTCAGGACGCACACAGAACAGAAAAGGAGCAAAACCATGCGCGTAGTTATTCAGGACGATTATACCAAGATGTGCAGATGGGCAGCATGCCACATTGCCGCGCGGATCAAGGCCCACAATGAAGGTCCGGAGAAGGACCGTCCCTTTGTGCTCGGGCTTCCGACCGGCTCGAGCCCCATCGGTGTCTATCAGGAGCTGATCCGCAAGAATCAGGCCGGCGAGCTCTCCTTCGCGAATGTCGTCACCTTCAATATGGACGAGTATCTGGGGCTTCCCCACGAGCATGACCAGAGCTACTGGTACTTCATGCACGACAACTTCTTCGACCACCTCGTCGACATGAAGCCCGAGAACATCAACATTCTCAACGGCATGACCGACGACCCCGAGGCGGAGTGCGCCCGCTACGAGGAGAAGATCGCCTCTTACGGCGGCATCGATCTCTTCATGGGCGGCATCGGTGTCGACGGACACCTGGCCTTCAACGAGCCCTACACCTCCCTCTCCTCCCGGACCGGCGTCCGCGATCTGACCACGGACACCCGCATCGTCAACTCCCGCTTCTTCGGCAACGACCCCGAAAAGGTCCCCGCCCGGGCGCTCTCCGTCGGCATCGGCACGGTCACGGATTCCAGAGAGGTCCTGGTCCTGATCAGCGGCCACAACAAGGCCCGCGCGCTCGCCGCGACGGTCGAGGGCGGCGTCAGCCAGAAGTGGACCTGCTCCGCACTGCAGCTTCACAATGCGGCGATCATCGCCTGCGACGAGGCAGCCTGCGGCGAGCTCACCGTCGATACCTACAAGTACTTCCTGGACATCGAGAAGAAGGAGCGTCTATAAGATGGGCAGATACTTCGGCACAGACGGCTTCCGCGGTGAGGCAAACAAAAACCTGACCTTCGAGCACGCCATCCGCATCGGACGCTTCCTCGGCTGGTACTACGGCAGACGGCTGAACCGCAAGGCCAAGGTCGTCATCGGCAAGGACACCCGCCGCTCCTCCTACATGTTCGAGTATGCGCTCTGCACCGGGCTTATGGCCTCCGGCGCCGACGCCTACATCATGCACGTCACCACCACGCCCTCGGTCGCCTACATCACCCGCGTGGATGACTTTGACTGCGGCATCATGATCTCGGCCTCCCACAACCCGTTCTATGACAACGGCATCAAGCTGCTCAACTCCAACGGCGAAAAGATGGAGGAGGAGACCCTGCTCGAGATCGAGGACTACATTGACGGCGTTGTCGAGGTCCCCATGGCCGAGCGCGAAGAGATCGGCCGCACCGTGGACTATGTCGCCGGGCGCAACCGCTATATCGGCCACCTGATCTCCATGAGCAAGTACAGCTTCAAGGGCATGAAGGTCGGCCTGGACGTGGCCAACGGCGCCGCGTGGCAGATCGCAAAGGGCATCTTCGACGCGCTGGGCGCGAAGACCTACGTCATGAACGACAGCCCGGACGGCTACAACATCAACACCGACTGCGGCAGCACCCACATCGAGCATCTGCAGAAGTTTGTCGTCGACAACAGGCTGGACGTGGGCTTCGCCTTCGACGGCGACGCGGACCGCTGCCTCTGCGTGGATGAGAAGGGCAACGTCGTCACCGGCGACCACACACTGTATATCTACGGCCTGTACATGAAGGAGCGCGGAAAGCTCCTGAACAACAAGGTCGTCACGACGGTCATGTCGAACTTCGGCCTGTACAAGGCGCTGGACAAGGTGGGCATCGAGTACGAGAAGACCAAGGTCGGCGACAAGTACGTCTACGAGAACATGGTCCAGAACGGCCACCGCATCGGCGGCGAGCAGAGCGGCCATACGATCTTCCTGAAGTATGAGACCACCGGCGACGGGATCCTGACCTCGCTGAAGCTGATGGAGGTCATGCTCGCCAAAAAGAAGCCCATGAGCGAGCTGGCAGCGCCCGTGGTGTTCTATCCGCAGGTACTGAAGAATGTCCGGGTGAAGAGCAAGCCCGACGCACAGAACGACCCCGACGTTCAGGCCGCGGTCGCGAAGGTCGCGGCTGAGCTCGGCAGCGACGGAAGGATCCTGGTCCGTGAAAGCGGCACCGAGCCCGTCATCCGCGTGATGGTGGAGGCCGGCAGCGACGAGATCTGCGAAAAGTACGTGGATTCCGTCATCGACGTGATCCGCGAGAAGGGCCATCTGGTCTGATCCCGCCTGATATGAAATACGAGGTCCCCGTTCCTCTCTGCTGAGCACGGAACGGGGACTTTCTCACAGAATCGCGCAGTACGCAGTGTTCTTTTCTGTCAGGAACTGCACTTTACGCAGACTGTGACATGTGAAAATCAGAAAATCCGAGGTTCCCGATCGGAGGAACCCCGGATTTTCTGTTCAGTTTGCTGTCCGGGGATCTGCTGTCCCGGTTGACACTCTCTGCGGCAGGGTCCGGGCAGCGCTGCTTCCGGTCATCGGTCTGCAGCGCCGTTCCGGCCCGGCCGCATCGCTTCAGATCTTTCTGGCTGCCAGGTTGCCGGCTGCGATGGCTTCCGCGATGTTGAACGGAGCATTGCAGTCGCCGACCGCCACCGCGGGGATGCTGAGCCCGTCGATCAGGCCGGTGTTCGGCAGCATATCCCGGGCATCGATCACGGTCTCGCATTTGACAACGATGTCGCAGCCGGTCTCGCCGTCGATCACGATCTCACCGTCGCGGACTTCCTTGACGGAGGCGTTCGGCCAGAGACGGGTGCCGTTTGCGTACAGCATCGGGATCGTAAACTGCTTGACCCAGGAGGACTGGCCCTTGTCCAGCTTTTCCTTTCCTTCGGGCAAGACCATCGTGACGTGCTTGCCCTGGGCAATCAGATACTGGGCCGCATCGACCGCCTGCGCGTTTCCGCCGAGGATGGTGACGTGGTCGCCGATCTTTTTGAACGCGATATCGTCCAGAGAGATCACCTCGGTAGCACCATTCGACTGGAGCTCCAGTGCGGGCCGCTGTCCGCCGACGGCCAGTACCACGTAGTCCGGCGCCTCCTGCTCGATCATCTCGCGGGTGACCTCGGTGCCGGTAACCACCTTGACGCCCTTGAGCTCCAGCTGACGGATCAGGTACTTCTTCAGGTCGTCGAGATTCTCATGCGGTCCCTTGATGACGTTGGCAAAGGTCAGCAGGCCGCCCAGGACGTTCTGTTTCTCATACAGCGTGACGTCGTATCCGCGCTGTGCGGCAATCCTCGCGGCCTCCATTCCGCCAGGTCCGCCG
Organism: Oscillospiraceae bacterium; assembly: GCA_024697625.1. GTDB lineage: Bacteria > Bacillota > Clostridia > Oscillospirales > Oscillospiraceae > Limivicinus. The sequence goes on along the minus strand of JAILFJ010000095.1, from coordinate 8,436 downwards.
CCGATGACCATGACCTTCTTCTCGCCGTCTGCGGGCAGCGGCGTGGCGCCCTCCGGCATCTCGGCATGCCAGGCTCTCTGGGTCGCGGCGTTGACACGGCAGTGCTCGTAGGTCTTGCCCTCTTCGTCATAGTCGAAGTGGCAGTGCATGCAGCGGGTGCAGGGGGCGATCTCGTCAAGACGTCCCTCACGCAGCTTGTTGACGTACTCGGTGTCGACCGTGAGCGGGCGGTTCATGATGAAGAAGTCGCACATGCCGTTGGCGATGGCGTCGTTGAAGAACTTCGGGGCGTGGGCGGGGTTCATGCAGGTGACGGTTCCGACCGGGATGCTCACGGCCTGCTTGATCTCCTTCGCCACGTTCAGCATCATGCCGTAGGCGTCGTGGTTGGCCAGCAGCTTGCCCTCAAAGTGGCGTGAGAAGTCGAAGCGGGTGCCGTTGGCCGTGGTGCCGATGATTCCGTTGCCGGTGAAGTAAAGGTCGGAGGCGAACTGACATACGTGCATACGGAACACGCCGAGTCTCACATGGAGCGAATCCGCGCCGAACTCCTCCAGGGATTTGCAGATCTTGCAGTTCTCCTCCACGGTCGTGGACAGGTCCGCCTGGCCGATGTCAATGTCGTTCTCCTCGATGCCGTTGATGAGGACCTGAACCGGGAAGTCCTTGCCGCAGACCTCCTTGATGCCGGTGATGATCTCGCCGACGAAACGGGCGCGGTTTTCAAAGCTCTGGGGGCCGTACTCGTCGTCTCTGTGGTTTCTCTGCCGGGAGAAGAAGGCCTGGCCGATGTTGTTGCCGGCCGCGTTGATCTCCACTGCGTCAAAGCCGAGGTCCTTCATCTTCTTTGCGCCGTTGATGAAATCCTCCTGAACCAGCTTGACCTCTTCACGGGTCAGATGCTCGGCAAAGGCGGACTCGTACATCGCGGCGGTCGCCGCGTCAAAGCCGCTGAAGGATCTGCCCATGCAGCTGAGCTGATAGCCGATGTAGCCTCCCGCGGCGTGGACGCCGTCCACAACCGCCTTCACGTGCGAGTCCTCGATGGCGGTCGCACGGGCGCTCGGGAAGTTGTCGTGGAACTTCAGGAAGTCCTCGACCCAGACCATCTCCACGCCGCCCTTGGCAAACGCGGCGTAGTACTCGACGGCTTCTTCCTCGCTGCCCTTCTGGGTGTCGGAGCCCGCGGCGGACTTCACCATGCGGTGGTTCAGGTTCAGGCCGCCGAACTTCCAAGGGCTGAACACCGCCGAGAGGTCGGTATCCGCGCTGCGGAAGTCATAGTCCTGCGGATTCATCCCCGACAGCGTCTTGTATACGTTGACGGCCTCTTCCGCTCCTGCAGATTCTCCGTCCGCAAACGCCGCTGCCGGGCTGAGAAGCGAGGTCGCGGCAATGCTCAGGGCGCCCGCGGCGGTTCCTTTCAGAAAATCTCTGCGTGAAATGTTCATAACAGCATTCCTCCTGTAGATTGTTTTACCCGGATTGGGATGTTTTATTATAGCACGGTACAGCGCAGACCGGGGTTTGCAGATCTTGCAAACCCCTGTGCAATTTGTTATAATGCCGACATCTGTCTATACACTTGCTGCAGACTTGCACCACATCTGCACCGTTATTTGCGGGAGGAATCACATAAATGGAGATCAATCAGCTGGAGCTGCTGGATGTGCTTGTCCAGCAGGGCAGCTTCAAGAAAGCCGCTCAGAAGTGCTTTGTCACGACCTCGACCCTGACCCGTCAGGTGACTGCGATGGAGGCCGAACTGGGCTTTCCCCTCTTCGCCCGCTCCGCCTACGGGATCCGGCTGACCGAGCAGGGAGAGGTATTCTACCGGGAGACCAGAGAACTCGTCCGGGAATACAGATCCGCCGTGCAGCACGCCCTCAGCGCCGACAGCCGGCATCTGCTGATCCGGGTCGGCACCTACAGCTATCTCCGGAAGCAGATCTCACAGGCCTGCAATGAGCTCAAGCGCCGGTATCCCTGGGTCTCGTTTTCCTTCACCTCCTGCAGGCTGTCCGACTCCTGTGCGCTCCTGCACCGCCGCACCGTCGATCTGATCCTGATGGGCGAGACGCGGGAGGCGGACGAGGGCATCTTCTGCTTGCCTGTCTTTTACGCATACAACACCGTCATCACCTCCCGCCGCCATCCTCTGGCGGACCGGACGGAGATCCGGGCGGCGGAGCTGAACGGGCATACCATCCTCCTGCCCAGGCTGGAGCCCGAGCACAGAAACCGGCAGCAGATGAAGAAGCTCTTTTCCGCAAGCTGTCCGGACAGCGAGGTGATCGATTTCGACCATCCGGACCAGGCGGACGCCATGTGCATGATGAATGAGGCCGTGATCTCTTCGATCAGTCTTCTGGATGTGGCCGACGGCATGCACCAGATCCGCATCACGGACGCGCCGAAGGTGGAGATCGGTCTCATGTGCCGTGCCGAAGACGAAGGCCGGCTGAAGCAGATCATGTGCAGCTGCAGAGACTTCTTCCGGGCAGGCAGTCCCGCGGACCCGGCGCGCTGACGCATACAGGGCCGCTGCGTGGAATCCGGCGGCAGTATGCCGCTGCAGTTTCGGGCCACACCCGCACAGGCCGGCCGCTCCCCGCCCCTCAGGTCACTCCTGTCGGAAGCTTCCCTCCCGGTATCGAAGGACCGTGCAGCCGAGGGCCTCGGCCTCCTCCTCGCTGTGGGTCGCAAGCAGCAGCGCGCCGTTCCGGCCGCGGGTCTCGGTGTCTGCAAGCTGCAGCATCCGGTCCCGCAGCGCCGTATCCAGCCCCTTGAAGGCCTCGTCCAGCACCAGGAGCTCCGGTCTGACGGCCAGCGCGCGGGCGACAGAGACCCGCTGCTGCATGCCGCCGGAGAGCTCGTCTGGGTATTTTGCCGCGGCGTCGGACAGCTCCGTGAGCTCCAGCAGCCGCCGAGCCTCCGCTGCCGCCTCCGGCCCCTCCGGCAGCACCGCCCGGATGTTCTCCTCCGCGCTGCACCAGGGCAGCAGCCGCGGCTCCTGAAACACCGCGCCGACGCGCCGGAAGCCGTTCCGGACCGTCCCGCTGTCCGGCCTCTGCAGACCGAGGAGCACCCGCAGCAGCGTCGTCTTGCCGCAGCCGGAGGGCCCCATCAGGGCGAGCCTGTCTCCCGGCCCGAGGGCGAGCCCGCAGCCCGCGAGCACCGGCCTTCCGCCGAAGGCAACGCTGACGTCCCTGCACTCAAGCATGGGCTTCACCGCCCCTCTTCCCCGTCCGCCGGAGCGCCGCGAGCATCAGCCGCTCCAGCAGAAGGCTGAGCAGGATGACCGTCAGCGTCCAGGCGAACAGCGAGGTCGTCTCGAGATACAGCTTGGACTCGAAAATCATCTTTCCCACCGAATTGGCCGGCACGGTCAGCACCTCTGCGGCGATCCCGGCCTTCCAGCCGAGCCCCAGGGCCGAGCGCAGGGCCGAGCGGAGATAAGGCAGGGCAGTCGGCACCGTGATCAGGCGGAAAACCTTTCCTCGGGAAAAGCCGTACACGCGGCCCATCTCCAGCAGCAGCGGGTCCCGGGCGGCGATCCCGGCCGAGACGTTCGACCATACGATGGGCAGCACCATGAGCCCCGAGATAAACGCGGGCAGGACCGCCCTGCCGAGCCACAGCAGCGCCAGGATGATAAACGAGGCCACCGGTGTGCTCTTGATCACGGTCATCATGGGCGAGAGCAGCGCCCTGAAAAGCGGGCTGCCCTCGGTGAGCAGGGCCAGAAGGATCCCCAGCAGAGTCGCCGCAGCGATCCCGGTCAGGACCCGGAGAATGCTGAACCCGACCGCGCTCCAGTAGGACGGAAGCGCGGCCAGCTCGCCCAGTCTCCGCAGGACCTGCAGCGGCGAAGGGAGCAGAAGCTCCTTCCCCACGAGCCCTGCGGCCAGAAACCACAGCCCGATCCAGAAAACCAGGACGCCCAGCGCCGCAAGCGGTTTTCGGAGCGAGGCTTTCATTTCAGGATGCAGTAGAAGTCATCCCCGGGGACCTTTCCTCCGACGGACTGCGGGGCGGTCTCAAACATGATCTCCAGGAAAGCCGAGAGCTGTGTCTTCATCTCCTCGCCGGTCACAAAGCAGACGTTGCAGTTCGGGATGGCCTTCTCCGCCACCGCCGCCTTGGCAAAGATGCCGGCCTCCTCGATCGCCTGCGCCGCGGCAGCGGGATCCTCGCTCAGCAGAGCGACAGACGCCGCATAGTCCTCCAGGAACGCCGCCAGTTCCGCCGGATGCGCGTCGGCAAACTCCGCGCGCACCGCCACGCAGCCCTGGACAAGGCTGCCCGGCTCCGAGACCCGGTCCCACTCCTCCGTGAGGTCAAGGGCCACCTGCAGGTCCTTGTTCTGGCTCCGTGCAATCGTAACCATGGGCTCCGGCAGCACCGCGAGCTCCACCTCGCCGGCGGCGACCGCGGTGTTCAGCTCCGCGGGCTGCGCATAGCTGTTGTCGATGGTCACCGTGACGCCGTTGGCTTTGCAGATATGGTCAAAGATAAAGGTCGGATTCTGTGCGGGGACATAGACTGTCTTTCCCTCAAGATCCGCGATTCCGGTGATCCCGGCGGTGGCGCCGGTCACCAGATAGAGCACGCCCCGGGTGTTCAGCGCCAGAGCCCGGACCTTGCCCTCGGTCTTGTTGTAGAGGGCCGAAGCGGCGTTTGTGGGCAGCGCCGCGATGTCGCAGTCGCCGCTGACCAGGGCGGCCGTCACGTTGGAGGCGTCCGTCTCGACGCCGAAGCTGTAGTTGAGGGCGGTGTCCCCGGCCTTATGGGCGGCGATCAGGCCGGCCATGCCGAATCCGGTCGTCCCGTTGAGGGTGAGGACGCGGACGGGAAGGTCGGTGTCGGCTGCGGTCTCGGTCTGCGCGCTGACGGACGCCGCGCCGAGGGCGAGCATCAGGCAGAGCACCAGCAGGGCGGAGCATAAACGGGTGTTGCGTGTTTTCATGGTTTGTCTTTCCTTTCGTGATTGATTCTTGATTCTGCGGTCTTCGCGCTGCAGAAGTCTTTTTCTGATCCGGCCTTTCTGCCGGTCTGTTCTTCGTTCTCCGGGACGGAGGTTTTTTCTTCAGCCGCTGCTGCGCGACCAGACCGCCTTCGCGCTGATCCCCGGCAGGCGGCCGATCTTCCCGGTCAGGGCATTGACGGTATCCGTCGGCGCGTCGAGGGCGATGCAGATGATGCTGATTCCCTTCTCCCTGTATGGGATGCCCATCCGCCCAAGGACACAGGCTGCGTATTCGTGCAGAACGGCGTTCAGCGGCTCCACCGACTCCGGGTCCTCCACAATGATCGAAACGGCTGCGATACGTTTTTCCACGGGCATAACCTCCTTTTCTCTCAGAGCCTCCCGGGGCTCTGTTTTTCTCACCGGAGCGCTTCTTCTGCAAACAAAAAACCGCGCCGGAAGGCACGGTAACCCACATACCCGTCACGGTATGTGTCACTCTGTTCAGCCTTCCGCTTTAGTCTTCGCTTCAGCGTCAGTGGATTTTCGGCGCCTCGCCGGAAGGAGTCTCCTCACGGTTCGGACGCAAGATATTGTATGACAGTCCGCTGCAATTGTCAACTGAAAAAACAGTCGCGGAAGCGCTCGGACAGATTCCCGCCGCTCCCCCCGCTGCATCCCCCGCCGCGGGCGCTCACATAAGCTCCCCGGCCCGGCCGCTGAAGCGCTCCGGAACCGCCCTCGGAAGCGTCCGGAAGCCCTTCGGAATCCCCCGGAAACAGGCTCTGCGGCGGGCCATCTGCGAAATCGTCAGAAATTTAGCAAGTTAGTCTTGTCTTTTTGTCATTTTAATAGTAATATATAGAAAGATGTGGTTGAACCGTCAAAACATCGAAACAGTAGGAAAGGACGAGATCATTTTGCAAAACGTGGATCTGAAGTTCGTAGACTCTATTCTTGAGAAATACGGCTGCGACAAGGCGAGGATCATCGCCATCATGCAGGACGTTCAGGAGAAGTATCGCTATCTCCCGCAGGAAGTGCTGGAGTATATCGCCGGCAAGGTCGGGATGAGCGAATCCAAGCTCTACGGCGTGGCGACCTTCTACGGCAACTTCTCGCTGGACGCAAAGGGCAAGTATGTGATGAAGGTCTGCCGCGGCACCGCATGTCATGTGCGCAAGAGCAGCACCGTGCTGCAGGCGCTGTATGAGGCGACCGGCACCGACGAGCACAAGCCGACCTCCGACGACGGCCTGTTCACCATGGAGATCGTCTCCTGCCTGGGCGCCTGCGGTCTGAGCCCTGTCGTCATGGTCAACGACACCGTACACCCCGCCATGACTCCCGAGAAGGCGAGAGCCCTGGTGGCGGAACTGAGAGGGGAGGCCTGAACCCATGATACAGAAGATCAACAGCCTGGAAGAGTTCCGCGCCCTGCAGGAGAAGTGTATCAAAGCGCGTGAGAACGAGAAGCGCAAGATCCTTGTCTGCTGCGGCACCGGCTGCGCCGCGGGCGGCAACCTGAAGGTCTATGAGGAGTTCAAGACCCGGATGGCGGAGAAGGGGCTCCCCTTTGAGGTCACCCTGAACCTCTCCGACTGCGGCACCGAGTCCACCGGCATCAAGAAGTCCGGCTGCCACGGCTTCTGCGAGATGGGCCCGTTGGTCCGCATCGAGCCGGAAGGCTGGCTTTATACCAAGGTCCATGTCGGCGACGTCGAAGAGATCATTGACAAAAGCCTCGTCGGCGGTGAGTTTGTCGAGCGCCTCGGCTATCACCAGAACGGCGAGCTCTACAAGCGTCAGGAGGATATCCCCTTCTATAAGAAGCAGACGCGCCGCGTGCTGGAGCACTGCGGTCACATCGACGCCGAGAGCATCGAGGAATATCTCTCCATCGGCGGCTATTCTGCCCTGGCGAAGTGTCTCTTCGAGCTCAGCGGCGAAGAGATCATCCAGGAGGTCTCCGACTCCGGCCTGAGAGGCCGCGGCGGCGCAGGCTTCCCCACCGGCAAGAAGTGGGCCCAGGTGGCCGCCCACACCGAGGAGCCCGTCAAGTACATCGTCTGCAACGGTGACGAGGGCGATCCCGGCGCCTTCATGGACCGCTCCTGCATGGAAGGCGACCCGCACAAGATTCTGGAAGGCATGATCATCGCCGGCGTGGCGACGGATTCCACCGAGGGCTACATCTACGTCCGCGCGGAGTATCCTCTCGCTGTCTCCCGTCTCACCATCGCGATTGAGCAGGCCGAGGCCCTGGGTGTGCTCGGCGACAACATCCTCGGCAGCGGCAAGAGCTTCCATATGCACATCAACCGCGGCGCAGGCGCCTTCGTCTGCGGCGAGGGTTCGGCCATGACGGCCTCCATCGAGGGCAACCGCGGCATGCCGCGCACCAAGCCGCCCCGCAGCGTCGACAAGGGTCTCTTCGGCAAGCCCACCTGCCTGAACAACGTCGAGACCTTTGCCAACGTCCCCGACATCATCCGCAAGGGCGCCGCCTGGTTCCGCTCGGTCGGCACCGAGGGCAGCCCCGGCACCAAGGCCTTCGCCCTCACCGGCAACGTGGTGAACACCGGCCTCATCGAGGTCCCGATGGGCACGACCCTCCGCGAGGTCGTCTATGACATCGGCGGCGGCATCAAGAACGGCAAGAAGTTCAAAGCCGTCCAGATCGGCGGCCCCTCCGGCGGCTGCCTGACCGAGGCCCACCTCGACCTGCCGATGGACTTCGACTCGCTGAAGAAGGTCGGCGCGATCATCGGCTCCGGCGGCCTTGTCGTCATGGACGAGGACAGCTGCATGGTCAACATCGCCCAGTTCTTCATGAACTTCATCTGCGAGGAATCCTGCGGCAAGTGCACCCCCTGCCGTGAGGGCACGACCCGCATGAACGAGATCCTCAAGAACATCACCGAAGGCAAGGGCAGGATGAGCGATATCGAAGAGCTCAGAAGCCTTGCCAAAATGATCCAGGTCTCTTCCCTCTGCGGCCTGGGCAAGACGGCCCCGAACCCCGTCCTCTCCACCCTGCAGAACTTTGAGGAGGAGTATATCGAGCATATCCGCGACAAGCGCTGCCACTGCGGCGTGTGCAAGTCGCTGGCGCAGTACGTCATCACCGACAAGTGCATCGGCTGCACCAGGTGCGCGCGCAACTGCCCGGTCGACGCGATCACCGGCACCCCGCGCCACAAGCATGTCATCGACACCACCAAGTGCATCAAGTGCGGCACCTGCAAGGCCAACTGCCCGGTCGGCGCCATCAAGGAGGGTTAAAGCATGGCTGAAAAGAAAATGATCATCGACGGCATCGAATGTCCGTTTACCGACGAGCGCAACGTCCTTGAGGTCGCGCGCAACAACGGCATCGATATCCCCTCGCTGTGCTACTGCGAGAACCTCTCCATCTACGGCGGCTGCCGTCTGTGCCTGGTGGAGAATGAGCGCGGCGCGCTGGA
>JAILFJ010000068.1 GCA_024697625.1 Oscillospiraceae bacterium | reverse complement strand
ACTGAGTTGGGTAAGAACGTTATTGTTGCAGGCCTCCATGTGCGCTCTCAAGTCATTATTCCTGCTCTGGTATAAGGTCTGCTCTATCCAAGGGATAATTTTGCCATTTTGCGAAGATTCTCGTCCATAAGAGGCCTAATTACACTGCTAATCATTTGCATTTTCGCTTCTGGGAACATCTCTTCAAGTAAACAGCCTAAGTGAAGATACTCCTTTTCATCGATAGTGACAATTAATACAGATTCTTTTTGCTTCAGCAGTTTTTTTGCCAATCGAAGACGCTTCTGCATCATGGAGAGCCATTTGCTGTGGCGATATTGATCGCTGTTATCGACGTAATCATTGTTATATTTCCAGTCTCGCGCACCTGTGTTGTAGGGGGGGTCGATGTATATACAATCCACCTTCCCAGCATAGAGATATTCCAACAGCTGTAGTGCATGATAATTGTCGGCCTCAATCAGTGTGTGCCAAAGGTCACTGTGCGGAGCATTGCAGACAGTGTCAATCGGCTTGAGGTATGGATAAATAGGCTCACCGAACTCAGCGACCGAGACCAGATCATCTATCGGGAATTCAGCGGTTTCACTTTTATCTTTGCTCAAACACAGTGCTTTCCCATCCACCATTTTGAGCACCGTATAGAAATCGCTGACCTTCCCGGCTTTCAATGCTACCTTGGAGCCCTTTTTTACAGGAATATCCCAGAGCGGCGTGCATTCCGGCAGGTGTTCCTCAAACACCAGCCCGAATTTTTTCTGCTTGGCCATTTTTTCGACTTCTGCGGCAATCCTTGTGCGCAGAGTGGGGTCCTCAATCTGGGATATCAATTCATCCAATATAGCCATTTGTTATTTCTCCTTCATTCTGTCTGTTTATGGTTCGCCGGTGTAAACCTGGCGGAATCGGTAAGCTTGGATTTTCGCGTTCTTACAGATCCTCACCGAAGTAACTCTGCAGGGTGGTGTGGCAAGTGATTTTAGATTTACAGGTGCTTATTCAGCACCAGCCGTTGTTCCGTTCCGTTCGGATACAGGTAGAGCATTCTGCCCCGGTCGAAGACCGGGTTTGCGTCATGGATAATACTGTGATGATTGGGACATACGATCATCTGATTGCTGGAATCGTTATTGAGACTGTTAACAAAGTAATCGATGTGATGCGTCTCTGCAATGTGGGAACCGAATTCTTCACCGATCAGCTTTCCGCAGATTTGGCAGCGATAGCCATATAACAGCTTCAGATTTTCTCCGATTCGTTTGTTTAGTCTGCGGATGCTCATCATCCGGGTATCTCTTATCAGATCGGCATCCTCATCAAATTCAGCTTCAAATGTCCGCTCCGTCTGCCCATTTACATGTTCTCGGAGTACCGCTATTTCCTCTGCAGTAATAGGCTCCAGAACATAACTGTCATCATATTCCGTCGTATAGACAGCCAGATACTCCTTCATTTCCTCCGGGATCTGTATTCTGCGCCTATCATTCTTATCGCGACTCTCACGGACAGTACGGATATACTGAAAAGTTTTATGATAGATCGCCTGCAGTTCCCTGGCGAGGTCTCCGCTTCTGGGATAGCGAATCTGCATCATATCCTTGATGCGGTTATGCCGGGGATCCAAATCCAGGTTATATAGCTTGGCACTGAAGGAATTTCCGTTCAGGATAAGCTTGATATCCTTTGACTCTCCACGCTGAATAAATCTCCCCATAATCTGGCCAAAAACTACCTGATTCTCTACAGGAACTGCAAGGCCTGCCATAAGCAGAGACCAATCAACTTCTTTTTTGCATACGTATTTATCTGCTTGTAAACTCTTCATGTTATGTCTCTGTTTTGCTTTCTTACAACTCCTCGCCGAAGTAGCGGTGGAGGGCGGTATGACAGGCGGTTTTGAGGGTCTGGATGTCCGCGTCGGTCAGGCGGTGCATGATGCTGCGGTCCAGGCGGATGTTGCCGAGGGCTTTGGCATGGTGCATGAAGCCCATGTCCTCGAAGCGCCGGAAGGGCATGCGGAGGATCAGCTGCTCCACCTCCTTCTGGGTATAGCCGCCTCTGGTGAAGAGACAGGGCTTCTTCTCCGGGATTTTCCCGGCTTTGATGCGGTCCTCATAGAACTCGGCGAAGCTGTCCGTGACGCCCTCGAGGCTGGCTTCGCCCTCGGCGTTCATCTGGTCGAGGAAGGCCAGGAGGAACACCGGCTTGTAGGAATAGGCCATAGCCATGTCATCCGCCATCTTCAGGAAGAGGTCCTTGCGGTTGGCGTCGGTGATCAGCTGCCAGCCGAAGGCTTTGGCATATTCCTTCGGGCGCTCGCGGTTGAAGTATTTGAAGCTGCGGTGCTCGCTGACGGGGACCTCCATGTCGGGGACGATCTTGCCCTCTTTGATATAGCGCTCGATGGTCTCGCTCTGGGCGCTGACCGAGCGGGTCAGCTCGAGCTGCGACACCATGTTCTTCGCCTGATCCTGCCAGTTGAAGAGGTCCACGGCCTCAAAATCCGTGGCATGGACGGGATAGTCGATGAGGGCGTCGGGCTTTTCGCCTTTCCGGAACATCTCGTCATCCCAGCGGATACTGCCCTT
>JAILFJ010000048.1 GCA_024697625.1 Oscillospiraceae bacterium | reverse complement strand
CATAGGCATCGACAGCATGCCGACAGCAATGGGAAGCAGAGCCTGCAACCAGCCGACAGGTTCCGGAAGCTCTCTCTTTACCATCCTCCAATACAGGAAGCCAAGAAAAAGAATTGTTAAGACTGTGGATACAACTGACATAGTGTTCATGTGTATTATCTCCTTTTTCTGATAGCCTATTATAGCACAGAATCTGCTTTTTCGGAAGATGCAGTCAATTCTCCATTGAGGGGGATGTAAACTGGGATTATGGGTTATGCTTTTCTTCGGAAACAGTGTACAAGCTTATAAATGCCATATCCGACTGCCACACCGGCAGTATTGAGGATCAGATCGTCTATATCGGTTACACTTCCCGGAAAGAGCAATTGGATCATCTCAATCACAAATGACAACCCCGCACCGGCAAGAAGCACTTTCCAAAAACAATCCAGACGCCTGTACAGAACCGGTATAATGATGCCTGTCGGTATAAACATGCTTATGTTACCGATGATGTTGATGGCAGCTTCGCGCTTTATGTCATAATCCAGAATGTTTACAAGCGGAATCAGGTTGACCCGAGGCGGCTGAATGCTTCTCATGTCGATGATAAGGGGCTGAACCTGACCGTTGACGGTAAAAAAAGGGTAAAAGACAAAACGAATAAGGACAGCAAGATTGATATACATCAAAAGAAGGAAAGCTTCTCTTTTCCATACAATCTTCTTCTTTTGTATCCACACCATTCCTCTGCTGAGAAGCCACAGCACGGTAAAAATCAATTCCCCGGTCAACAAAGAAACCTCGATCAAACTCCATACCTCCGATAAATCCCGATTTATTGAGACCTCTGCAAACTGGAATTTACAGAGCTGAGCCAAATTGAATCAGCTTTTCAATAAATTTGTCTTGCTCCCCGGCAGGCATGTATTCATAAATGCCCAATCCTATAAGTTTGTCGGAAGTGGAACGCAAAATGTCCCATACTTCATTACAATGCAGTCCGCCGTCAACCGGAAGCGGCGTATTCGGAAAATCCGCTGGGTCTATGACATCAAGGTCAAGATGAATGTAAATATGCTTTGTTTGTATTTCCTGCATTATTCTGTGAGTGAAATCCTTATCTGAACGATAATCCTGAACGGTATAAGCGGCCATACCGGACTTCCTGATAAATTCCTTCTCTGCGGTGTCAAGATCTCTTCCCCCGATATGAAGGACATGTGAAGGGTTCAGGTGGCTTCGAATCTCCAGAAGCCCATAGCAATTATCATGCATAACCGCCCGCAACGGCATCCCATAGAAGAGCGAAGACGCAGATTCTTCCGGAGCATTCAGATCGCCATGCGCGTCCAGCCAAATCACGCTTAAATCCCCACGATATTTTTCGCAGAGGTATACGATGACTGGAACATCGGCATCACATCCGCCGCCCAAAGAAAAAATTCTATCCGGCGCATCTGCCCGCAAATAGTCGTAAGCCGAATGCATTTGCCTGCGGAGAGCATCAAATCCTTTGATACTGTTTTTCCTGACAGTCATTTCGGCTTCGTCTGTTGAAACAGGCAAAGTCACAAAGTCTTGCCCGGCCAGATACTCTTTTAGCTCTTCCGCACCGGCATAAGTGGAAAAGTCAGCTCCACCCTGCCATTGCGGATTAACATATATTTTCTTCATGTTACTCCTCCCGACAACTCCCGATTTATGTAGCTGATCATATCATATTCCGCCTATGCAATCAACATCAACCCTCTACAACACCATCCTCGCCGGCAGGCACCGGAAGGAGATCAAAGTGAATATCTCCGGCACCGACTACGGCATGGACGCCCTGACCTCCGTGAAGAGTTCCCTCTCCGTCTTCGGCCCGTCATCTCCCGAATTGGGCCTCGCCCCGGCAGGGGAGCTCACGGTCTCGCTCTACGCCTCCTCAGCCTCCGTCCCGCGCATGGCGGAGCTCCGGCCCTGTGTCCGTGTGGTCAACGACACCCAGCAGTCCGAGTGGCTCCCCAAGGGCGTCTACTTTATCGACACCCGCGAGCTGGACGGCTCCGGCGTCCTGACCCTCCGCTGCTTCGACGCCATGCTGAAAGGGGAGAGGCAGCAGCCCGCCTCCGCCCTGGACTGGCCCGCCCTCGACCTCGACGTCGTCACCGAGATCGCCGCCATCCTCGGAGCCACCGTGGACCCCCGAACCGCCGCCCTCATGACCGGGGGCTTCCGGATCCCCATGCCAGCCCAGTACACCATGCGCGAGACCCTGAAGTATATCGCCGCCCTCTATGGAGGGAGCTTCATCCTGACGGACACCGGGGCCCTCCGCCTCGTCTGCCTCTGGAACCGATCCGCCGGCCCGGACCTCAGCCTCTCGTCCTTCCGCCGCTATCGGACCGCCCCGGACTTTCCCGCCTGCACGGGGATCCGCTTCCTCCTGGACAACGACACCGAGCTCTTCTCCGGCTCCGACTCCGGCTATGTCTGCGAGATCCGCTGCCCCTGGGCGACTCAGACCGCCGCCGACCGGCTCCTCTCCCTCATGCAGGGCTTCGTCTACCGGCCCTTCACCGCCGAGACCGCCGTCCTCAACCCGGCCTTCGAGCCCGGCGACACCGTGGCCCTCCCGCCCGGTACACCGCTCTCCTCCATCCTCTCCTCCGCCCTTACCTTCGACAGCCTCTTCACTGCTGACGTCTCGGCCCCGGAGGATGAGGAGCTGGACCACGAGTATCCCTATGCCTCCCCGGAGGAGCGCCGCTACACCCGGAGGATGACGGGCTTCCAGTCCGAGCTCAGCCTCCACTCCCAGCAGATCGCCGCCAAGGTCTCCCGCACCGGGGGCGACGCCTCCAGCTTCGGCTGGTACCTGGACGCCGACGGCTTCTCCCTGATGAGCGACAGCACCGAGGTCCTCCGGGCGGATGAGGACGGGCTCAGCGTCCGGGGCACCGTCACCGCCACGGCCGGGAACATCGGGGGCTGCAGCATCGAGGACGGGACCCTCCGCATCGCCAACGCCAACATCGACAGCCTCAACGCGGACAAGATCACCGCCGGGACCCTCAGTGTGGCCCGCATCGCCTCCAAGTCCATCACCGGGGCGAAGATCAAGGATGAGACCCTGGCCTCCACCAAGATGGCGGACGGCGCCGCGGTGAACCGGGTGATCGGCTCGCAGGCGGTCTCCTACGCCAAGACCAGCTTCCAGGGCACGCTGGACCAGGTGGGCACCAACAAGGCCAACATCGACACGATCTACGGCTATTTCACCGGCTCGGCCAGCTTCAGCGCTCTGAACGCGGCCACCTTCTGGCTGGGCGGATACCAGCACCACAACGCCACCGTCCCCGTGGGCGGCCAAAGCCTCCACCTGGTCACCTGGGGCAGCAGCCCCGACTGACCCGCTTCGCTGGGCTCAGTTTCAGGAAATCAACTCATCAAGGATAGGACCCACACCATGATCACACTCATCACCGCCCGCGGCGCCGCGTTCCCCATTGCCTGGATCGGCGTCTCGGACTTCGACGGCAGCCTCCGCTTCGAGGTCACGGCCCCCGCCTCCCTCACCGAGCTCTTCGCCGTCTTCTCCGATCCCGAGCAGACCGTAACCCTGACCCGCGTCTATGACGAGGACGAGAAGACCTACACCGGCTTCACCCGCTTCAAGGGCCTGGAACAGATGGCCACCGGCAGCGTGGTGGTCCGCCTTCTGAAAGAATGAAAAAAATAAACATTGACCTCGACCCCGATCCCATCCCCGTGGACGACTATTGGGAGACCGTCGCCGCCCTGAAGGACCTCAACCGCTGGTACGCCAGGACCGCCTCCGCCGTCCGGGCTGCCAACAAGCAGTTCCTGAAGTTCGACGAGATCAACCGCCTCACCGCCCCGCCGGACGAGAAGACCCCGTATTACCGCAGCGGCAGCAGAAGCACCGGGACCACGAAGACCTCCGGACCCTCCGAGCCCGCCTCTCCCTCCGAGGCCCCTCCCACCGCTTCCATCCCCCTCAACCTCGCCATCAAGGACGTCCTCTTCACCTGGGACAACCTCAACTGGGAGCAGATCGCCATGAAGCTGGTCGCCGGCTTCACCGCCCTCGGTGGCCTCGTCATCGGCAGCCTCATGGGCGTCCCGCTCCTCGGCCTCACCGCGGGGCTCTCCTTCGGTATCCTGATGGACTCCGCCATCTTCAACTTCGACGGCAAGCTCTCCAAAGAGGAGGCTCTCAACGCCATCTATGCCGCCCTGCCCGCCGTCCTCGGAGGCATCGCCGGCTTCATCCTGGGCGGACCTCTGGGCGCAGTCCTGGGCATCACCCTCGGCGTCCTCTTCTCCCTGAAGCTCACCGGCATCGACTGGGGCGAGCTGAAGACCGGCGTCAGCCAGTGGTTCGCGGACCTCCGCGCCCACTTCGATGAGCGCTGGGCCAGCTTCCTGGGCCTCATCCGTCAGAACTGGCAGGGCCTGAAGAACTGGTGGTCCGGCCTCTCCCTCCCGCACTTCACCTTCCGCCTCCCGCACCTGATCGTGGAGTGGGAGGAGCTGGCCTCCAACAGCATCCTCTCCCACTTCCTCGGCCTCACCGCCATCCCGCATCTCTCTGTCCAGTGGTACGCCCGGGGCGGCATCGTCACCGGCCCCACGCTGATCGGGGCAGGGGAGCAGGGCCGCGAGGCGGTCATCCCGCTGGAGAGGCATACCGAGTGGATCCGCATGGTGGCCGAGGAACTCCGCCGGCAGCTGGAGGCCCTGAGCCCCAGCCCGCTTCTGTCGCCCTCCGCCCTCGCTCTGGTGCCCGCCGTCAGCGGGGCGCTGCTTCCTCCCGCGGCGCTCCATGCCCCCAATGAGGCCCCGGACTTCTCCGGCCTCGCGGATACCCTGGCCTCTGCCATCGCCTCCCTGGCTGAGCTCTTCCCCCGCGAGCAGGTGAACCGCCTCTACCTGGACGGCCGCCAGATCTCCGAGTCCGTCACCCGCTACCAGCGCCGCTCCGACCGCTCCCACGGCTGAATCATAACCACTCACTCCACGCAGCGCGAGGGGTGAGCTCCGACAGCGGGCGCGAGGGCTGTTCTCAGCGGAATGCATGCGAGGAACGAAGCCAGCATTCTGATGAGAATTGCCCGAGATCAGCCCGCATCCAATGAAGCCCCTCGCAAGAAAGGAAATCTATGGCTACCTACCGCTTCCGCGTGGGCGGCGTCAACCTGCTGCCCTACCTCGCCGAGGACGGGCTCAAGTGGACCCGCTTCGACGTCGAGGCTCCGGACACCGGCCGCACCCTGGACGGCGTCATGCACCGGGGCCGCGTCGCGATGAAGGTCCGGCTGGACGTCACCTGCCGCCCCCTGACCTCCGCCGAGGCGATGGTCGTCCTCCGGGCCATCGAGCCGGAGTACGTCACCGTCCAGTACGTGGACCCCGCTGACGGCAGCGTCACCCGCACCATGTATTCCAACAACATCCCGGCCATCTGCGCCGCCGTCCACCCCGACGGCTCCGCCGTCTGGACCGGCCTGACCTTCCCGCTGATCGAGCGGTAAGTCAACAAAGAAAAAGAACTCACAGAATAATATCTGCAAGTTCTTAAGACTGCTATCTGAATCTGTACGCAATTCCACATTGCTTTAAACTTCATTTGCTGTGAAACGGGACTTGATTTTACCGTCTACTGCAACATGACAATCCGTAATCGGACTGTACCAGATATCATGATCACCTTTTCCGTGGCGCTCAAAACAGCAGCCATTCTGTTTCAGAATCTCACGTACTTTCTTTTCATACTCAGCCATAGATCGCCACCTGATCATGCCGTTCGGAAACAAACGTGAGATCAACGATGTTATGCTGCTTTTGGTTCAGGGAAAGAAGTTCCGGAACTGCATAACGTACTCTTTCTATCAGAGCGTCAAAAGAACCGGATTCCAGTACAAGCCCAGGTACATCTTTGCTTGTTGCAACCCAGACAGCAGCTTCGTCATCCCAGGTGAAATCAATTCTGCAGCTCATAGTACACCCCTTATCTTTTTTTTCAGTATACGCCATTTTTAGAAAAATGGCAATTGATAATTGAAGAAAGGAAGGAAGTGACCCCCATGACCTTCACCGGCACCGACGTCATCTCGTTCGCCGCCCTCGCCGCCTCTGTCGTCGCCATCCTCGGCTACTACAACCGGGTGTTCCGCTGGGTCCAGAAGCAGGATAAGCAGGAGTGCGACCTCCGCAGTGTCAAGGAGGAGCAGCGCATCCTCTGCGTCGCCCTCTCCGCCTGCCTCGACGGCCTGATGCAGCTCGGCGCAAACCACGACGTCCCCAGGGCAAAAAAAGAGCTTGACGCCCATATCCGGGCGCAGGCTCACAGATAAAAAGAAAGGAGAACCCCATGCAGCTCAACTGGAAAGTCCGCATCCGCAACAAGCTCTTCTGGCTCGCCCTGATCCCCGCGGTCCTGATCCTGGCCGAGACCGTCTGCCGCCTCTTCGGCCTCAGCCTCGAGACGGGCGACCTGAAGGAGCAGCTTCTCAACCTCGTCAATGCCGTCTTCGCGGTTCTGGCCGTCCTCGGCATCGTCGTGGATCCCACCACCGAGGGCGTCGGCGACTCCGACCGGGCCATGCTCTACCGTGAGCCCTGGTCCGACGCCGATCTCATGGCCGAAGACCCCGTCGCCCATGAATAACGAACAGGCCGTCTGGGACCGCCTCTTCGCCCTGATCCGGAATCCCTTCGGGGTTTCCGGCGTGATGGGCAACTTCCAGGCGGAGTCCGCCATGCGCTCGGACAACCTGCAGGACTCGTACCAGGCCGGCCTCGGCATGAACGACGCGCAGTATACCGCCGCCGTGGATAACGGCTCATACCGGAACTTTGTCCATGACGGCGCGGGCTACGGGCTCTACCAGGCCACCTGGTGGTCCATCAAGCAGCATCTCCTGCAGTACGCGCGGATCCGCGGGACCTCGGTAGGGGACCGGGACATGCAGGTGGACGCCTTCTGCAGCCTGCTCCGGTCGGAGTATTCCTCGGTCTGGAACACCCTCCTGACGGCGACCTCGGTCCGGCAGGCCAGCGACGCGGTGCTCCTGGGCTTCGAGCGCCCTGCCGATCAGAGCGAGGCGGTGCAGCGATACCGGGCAGCCCTCGCCCGGCAGTTCTATGACCGCTTCGCCGGAGAGGCCTCATCCGGACCGGATGCAGCCCGGCCGGCAGCCGACCCGGCCGCAACCTCGCAGCCTGCGTCCCCGCAGCAGCAAGCATCCATGCCTCCGGCCGCAGCTTCTCCCGCCCAGTCTGCCCCGCAGCCACCGTCACCGTCCGGCTCCCGCTCCTCAGCCGCCCCTCAGCCGTCCCGGCCGTCAAATCCGCTCAGCTTCTCCTGATCCACCGCGGCTTCTCCTGCGGAGGCCATACGGGCGGAACCGACGGCAAAGAGACCCCGGACGGTGTCTTCGGCCCCGCCACGGAGAAGGCCGTGAAGAGCTTCCAGACCGGGCAGGGTCTCACAGCTGATGGCGTGATCGGCTCGGACACCTGGGCAGCGCTGATTGCGACGTAAAAAGGGGAGAGGCGTGCCTCTCCCTGCTTTATAGTATGGTACCGCTCTCTGGGCTCTCAGCTTCTTCAGTTCTGCGTGTACTCGACGAACACGCAGTTCTCGATCCGGCCGCAGGCCGTCTGCGTTTCTCCGCCGGCGGGGGCGTAGACGTAGACCTTTTCGCAGCCCGCAAAGGCGTCAGAATCAATCGTGCAGTCTTTCGGCAGGAGGATCTGCGTGAGCCCCGTGTCTTTGAATGTGTCCCGGCCGATGGAGGAGCAATGGCGCGCGTCGACCGCCGTGATCAGCGCGTCGCCCTCGAAGGCACTGTCTCCGAGGCCTTCGAGGTCTGCGGGGAGGACAAAGTCCGCCGGGCCGAAGGCCGGGACATCCACGGAAACGTCCAGCGGGTGGAGGCGGATGTTCACAGAAAAGCCGTTCATTTCACTGAGATCCGCTTGGATTGTCCAGGTCCCGTCCCCGTTGTTGACTGCGGGCCGACCAACACACTTGTCAATGACGTACCCCGCTGCAGGAGAAAAGGTGATGTAAGCGTTATTAGACATACCTGAATCCAGTCTCTTCCATGCCTCACCCTGAAAGGCAGAGAGCATGTCGGGATCGTAATCATCCCAATAGATGATATCCGTCACAAGGGCGTGCTCATCCCTCTCGATCGGGATCTTCACATATATCCTGCCGCCATTGCTTTCCACTTCACCACCGTCCAGGTAGACGGTGCCGGAATTCCGCTCAATGACGCCGCCCGCCGCATTGAGGACGGCCCCCCCATTGTCTTTGATCAGACCGGTGTTGTACTGCACGACACCGGATTCCGAGTTTGTTTTAATCTCACCGGAATTGTTTTCAATGATTCCCATGTTGTCATCTACAGAGCCGGTGTTGTTGCTGATGAGAGCGGGAGGAGCGAGCTCTTCACCGGTCATAGGATCATATATGCCCCCAAAATTCCTTCCGACCGATCCCGCATTATCCGTAATGACGGCACCGCAGCCATTTGTCAAGATACTGCCGCCCGCCGCGTTGCGTTCAACGGTGCCGCTGTTCCATTGGATCAGGCCGGTGCTTCCGTTCAGTTCCACTGTGCCTGCGTTTTCATCCACCGTGCCGTTGTTTACAGGCAGGGTTTCGCCCTCCCTGACGAAAGCGAGCGTTTCGCCTGCTTCCACGTTGTCCAGCGTTCCGAGGAGGAGGGGGAGATTGTTCTCCGGCAGCCCCTCCGCAAGGGCAGCGGTCGAAAGCAGCAGAAGCAGGATCAGCAGGGCAGGGAACAGAAGCGGATAACGTCTGAGCTTCATGTCGGCAGTTCCTTTCCGATGAGTTCTTCTTTACTGACCGTATTATACCGGGTTTTCAGGAAAAATCAACCTGTCCCAGAATTTGCCGAATCTCGTGCAGTTCCGGTTCTTTCGGCTCCGCCACTGAGAATACTGTTACCTACCTTCAGTCTGGACATAGCCTGTCACCTGACGGCGTGATCGGCTCGGACACCTGGGCAGCGCTGATTGCAACGTGATGTGATGACGCATCTTCGTTGAACTCTTAGCGTCACGCATCCCAAGATAACGCGGCAGACTCGGTTGGCCTGATGAGATGATAATCAGGTTACCGGGTCTGCAGCTTTTTGTTGTCTCAGCTGAGCCATTATGATAGAGGAGATTCTGAAGTCGAAGAATGAATCGCTGTTTGGAATTGAATGCAAGACAATTCTATCGTCATCCTCACAATATAAAGAATCCCGGAGAAAGAGCCCTTTTCAGACTTGTTCTCCGGGAGACCGCAAATGTACGAAAAACGCTTGACACTACCTGGAAATGGAGCTGTACAAAATTCTCATTTTGCTGCAGTTCCCTGAGGATTCGCTTTTACAAATACTGCCTGAAGTTTTTATTCTCCGTGGCGGTAAGAAATAATCTCGTCGAAGCAGTCCGCATCGGCGCGGATGAGTGCCTCGTTGCCTACCGTGCAGAGCGTGGAATTCTTCATCACGTCGGCGATGTGTTCGACTGCCTCCGCCAGCTGGTCCAGCGTCGCGTTGCGGACATCCGACCGGATCCGGAGTGTGCGTTCGGCGTCCATGCCCAGGATATCACAGATCATGGCTTCCATCACTCCATCCAGCACTCCCTCCGGTTCATTCGCTTTGCTGTAGGCCTTCAGGATGTAGCCGTCCAGTTCCTCCTGCGTCAGCTGCATCTCCCGGATCGCCTCTGGCATGGCCCGCATTGCGTCCACACTCACTTTCACGTTCGGGTCGGAATACACGATGGTGAAGAGCGTACCCAGATCCCACTCATAGACACAGTTCGCACCGTAAGCGCCCAGACGGAAGCGTAAGGTGGGGATCACATAGGTGTCCTGAAAGGCATAGTAGAACGGCAGGTAGCTGCCGAGAAATTCCGGATCCTCCATGTAGTCTCCGACCATGCTGGTGTTCATCACGGAATCCTCAATGCAGACGGCAAGGCTCTTTGAAATCGTCGGCAGCGTGTATTCCGTATCCGCTCCCTCTTTTTCGGGCAGGGTATTCAGGATCCGGACCGCCGTTTCGACCACTGCGTCGCCGTTTTTCTCCGAGACAGCGGTCAGGAAAATCAGCCTGCTCTTTGTAAAGGCCTTGCGTGAGGCGTTCTCATACCGTTCGGCCAGCTCCGCAGCGAATCCCGCGTCTGCGGCGAGGCGGTCCATGGCTTCGGTAAAGAGATCATAGCAGCTCTGTCCTTTCACATCCAGTTGGAATTTCTGAGTATCGGCAGTGAGGCCTGCATTGGCATGCGCCGTCCTGTCGGAGATCCCATATCCCGACCCCCGGGACATGTCCCAGTCGTCGGCAATCATGTTCGTGAAGTAGCCGAGCTTCTCCGTGTTGCTGAAGTCGGTCCGGGTTAACATCTCCAGGACCAGGTCCAGACTCTTTTCAAAGTCCTCCGTGAGTGCGTTCCACCTGATCATCAGCATCGGTCGGTGATTCTCCCCTGCCGACTCATTGGGATAGTACAGTTGAGTGCCCAGGTCGGCAATATACTCCCCAACCAGCAGATAGAGCTCCGAAGCGCTGTGGTCCGCGGTATCCATTTTAAGAAGATAGTCCAAGCTCATCATAAGGGCTTCCATCTCTTCCCTGCTCATACCGCTAAGGTCAAAGCAGACGCCATAACTGCCGACGCCCTCAAGAGAAGTGTCGCTCCGGTATACGGTGACGCCGTCCACGTTCTCCTTCGTCCAGGCTGGCGCGGCGGGGGCAGGCAGATCATGAGGGGAGATCAGGAAATCACTGTTGTGTTTTTCATCGGCATTCCAGGCGTTGAAAGCCTCGGTCTCCTCCACCATGGCAGCCAGTTCCTCCGGGGACAGGGAAGCCTTCAGATCCTGCAGATACTCCGCCAGGGCCCGGTCGTGTTCCTCGGCCAGCCCCGGTTCGGGAACGCTGGTTACCAGTGCGCTGCGGCGGGGCATCAGCAGATCCAGCGCCATTTGCCGGATGATCAGCTGTTCACCGTCGGCGCATAACGCGCTCAGAGCCTGTTCCATGGGCCGGCAGAAGTTGGGATCTCCGGATCTCGTCCACTGATTCAGGAAGCTCATCAGAATATCGGTACCCACGTTGGTGTTGTTGCGCAACAGCTTTGTTGAAAGCTCCTGGGCCTTGACGACCATCTTGAGGATCTCGGGTTCAACACCCTCCGCGGCTACCTGGCTCAGTGTATCCTCCACGAGCTGACGGAACTCATCCTTCTGCTCGGGATCGGCATAATACATTTCAAACTCAATAAAAGGTTTGGCCGTTCTCTGATACACAGCCACATAGACGGGGCTCTGGATGCTGCGTTCCAGTCTCAGGTTGTAGAGCGGCGAGCCCACCTGGTTGAAAACCTCAGCCAGGAGAGCGTACTGATTGATCTGTACATCTGTCAAACCGCTGAGATCAACAACATAGCTGATCACGGAGGCACGGTCTACCGCGTCGCCTTCGTAGGCGGTCATCGGCATCTTCACATCCACAAAGCCGGGTGCGGAGGGTCCGTCCACCCAGGTGCTCTGATCGGTCCCGGAGGCAGGGTATTTGGAGAGATATTCCTCATCCAAGAAGCTCAGGAAGCGCTCGAGATCCAGGTCTCCGTAGAGGTAAAGCAGGCTGTTGTCAAAGTGGTAGCAGCGCTCATAAGTCTCCAACGTATGCTCGAAGGTCAGATTGTCGACATGGGCAAACGCCTGGCCGAACATGTTGGACGCAATCTCCCCGGGGTACAGTGCATCCAGCATATTCGCCGCGTGACAGACATCCCAATCGGTCATGCGTCCCGTATCCTCGGCAAATACCGTTCCGTTGATTCTGATCTCGCCCTCCGGGTCGTCCAGTTCCAGTCGTACCGCCTCGCGTTTGAAAATATTCTCCTCCGTCAGCACCACAGGCGCAACCATACAGCTCATATACACGTCCGCCATACGGATCAGCTGTTCCTCGCTCATGCTGGAGAGCGGATACCATGTGGCTGTAAAATCGGTGTGCGCGTTCACATAGGTGCTGTAAGCTCTGTTTGCCAGATCAAAGAAAGCATTTGTCGCCGGATACTTCTCCGAACCCGCAAGAATAGCATGCTCGAAGACGTGATTGGTGTCGGTCTCGTCCATATAGGGCGTATGATAGCCGATGGAGAAAGCCACTTCCGGGTCGTCATTCTTCACATACACCAGCATCGCGCCGCTGAATCCGTGGGTCATGGTGTAGATCGTCGAATTCAGCATGAAGCTGTTGTAGACCTCCGTGACCGTGAAGCCGCAGAGTTCGTCGCCGGGCTGAAGGGTCAGCGCGCTGCTCCCCGGAAAGGAATCCGCCAGCGCCGCTGTACCGGGGAACGCGATGACCAGGGCAAGCAGCAGACTGAGCCATTTTTTTGTTTTTCTCATCACGTACCTCCTTATACAAGACTCCCCCGCCTGCGACGGGAGTCCTATTGTGATAGTGAAATCAGTAATTCTCTTCGCGGATCTCAAAATAGGCCTGCGGGTGGTTGCAGACCGGGCAGATTTCCGGGGCCTTGGTCCCGACGACGATGTGTCCGCAGTTGCGGCACTCCCAAACCTTCACGCCGCTCTTCTCGAAGACCGTCTTCTCTTCGACGTTCTTCAGGAGCTTGCGATAGCGCTCCTCGTGGGCCTTCTCGATGGCGGCGACGCCGCGGAACTTCTCCGCGAGTTCCGGGAAGCCCTCTTCCTCAGCCTCTTTCGCCATGCGCTCGTACATGTCGGTCCACTCGAAGTTTTCACCCTCGGCGGCATGCAGCAGATTCTCCTCCGTACTGCCGAGATCTTCCAGTTCCTTGAACCAGAGCTTTGCATGTTCCTTCTCGTTGTCGGCCGTCTTCAGGAAAAGGGCCGCGATCTGCTCATAGCCCGCCTTTTTCGCGACGGAGGCAAAGTAAGTATACTTGTTCCTCGCCTGGCTCTCACCGGCAAAGGCCTCCCAGAGATTCTTCTCGGTTTTCGTTCCGGTGTATTTGTTTGCCATGATAATGCTTCCTCCTTTTATTGCATGATAACATTGACAGATGTTGCAAAGCAGGAGTAGAATAACAACGCAAGACCGGAGTCCGCAGGTGAAGTGCCGGATTTGTCACAGTACGATACGATCTTTATCGGCGCACCGGTATGGTGGGCGACTGGCCGATGATTATGTATACATTAGAAGAAAGGGGAATACTTATATGAACGAAAACATCAAAAACTTTTTAGAGATGGTTGCAGAAGATCCTGAGCTGCAAGCACAGTTTTCTCAAATCAGAGATCCGGATGAGGCGTACACTCTGGCAAGCTCCATCCAACCCGGTTTCACAAAAGAAGAATTCGTCGAAACCATGAAAGCAATCGAAGACGCTATGAGTGAGGACCTGACCGATGAGGATCTTGCAAAATCCGCTGGTGGAGATACGGAAGATGTGCTTGTTTCTATTGCTACATCCGCTGCCATCTCGGTAGTTGTCACTCCTACAGCTGCAGCTGCGATCTAAAATCACATAGGGTTGCTGGAAGAGCATAATCGACGTGTTGAGACGTTTCTGAGGTGTATGTATCATTTCAGGAACGTCTTTTTTACTGCTCTTTCGTTGTACATCCAGCCTGATTAGTGACATACTTCCATCACTTAGGCGATCAGCATTATAGGCGATGAGCTTGTCAGAACGAGAATGATGCCGGACAGTAGACCTTTTCGCAGCCCGCAAAGGCGTCGGAGTCGATCGTGCAGTCCTTCGGCAGGAGGATCTGCTTGAGCCCCGTGCCTTTGAAAGCGTCCCGGCCGATGGAGGAGCAATGGCGTGCGTCGACCGCCGTGATCAGCGCATCGCCCTCGAAAGCGCTGTCTCCGAGGCTTTCGAGGTCTGCCGGGAGGACGAAGTCCGCCGGGCCAAACCCAAAGAGCGAAACACTATTCCCGGATGTTTTCGATATTCTCCGTGCTGCCGCCGCCCACGTCATCCGGGTCGCGGAATTCGCCCTGCTCTACCAGCCGCAGGAAAGCGTCCACCACGTCCGGGGTAAGCTGTGAACCGGATACTTCCCTGATGATGGAGACGACCTTGTCAAAGTCCATGCGCTTGCGGTAAGGGCGGTCGGAATACATGGCGTCGAAGCAGTCCGCCACGGCGATAATCTGGGCCACACGGGGGATCTCGTCCCCCTTCAGATGGTTGGGATAGCCATGGCCGTCCGGTCGCTCGTGGTGCGCCTGGGCGCCGATGGCCAACTCCGGCATGATGGTGATCTGCTTCAAAGCCTCATAGCCCTGACTGGTGTGGGATTTGATGATGTCAAACTCCTCGTCCGTCAGCTTGCCGTTCTTGTTCAGAATCTCCTGGGGCACGCCCACCTTGCCGATGTCGTGCAGCAGCGCGATGCGGTAGTACTTCTCCACCGTCTCCTCGTCGATGCCAAGCTCCCTGGCCAGCATGGCGGTGTACCTGGCCACCCGGGAGGAATGGCCGTTGGTGTACTTGTCCTTCATATCAATGACTTTTGCGAAGGCCTCTGTGATGCCGCCCACCAGCGCCATGGTCTCCTTCTGCTTCTTCACCAGTTTGCGCGTCTGCTGATGCACCATAAACCGGACGATCAGCGCCAGCAGCACGAGTGCGGCCAGGCTCGCGACGATGTAGAACCAGACTTCCTCATAGAATGCCTTTTCCTTCGTGATCTGAACGGACACCACCTTGTTGCTGCGCCCCAGGGTGTCCTTGAGCTGCATTACATAGCGGTAAGTGCCGCCGCGGAGATTGGTATAGTCGATGGGCACCATGTCGCTGCGGTTGAAGGTGGTGCTGTGCTGTTCAAACCCCTCCAGCTGCAGGCTCACCTGGGGATCGCTCAGGGAATAGTTAAACACAAAGCTGAAAATGGTCAGCTTCCGGGTGCTTTCCGGGATGGTGAACGCGCCGGTTTCATCCGGGTAGAAGGTCTTTCCGTCCGCCTCCACGAAGGGAACCACGGCCTTCAGATCGTTGACGACCTCGAAGGTCTGATCGATGTTGACCTTGCAGACGCCGGTGCTGCCCGCAATGTACAGGTCGCCGTCGTCGGTCAGCTCGCTGTAGGAGTTGGCCGTGGTGATGCAGGGCAGACCGTTGGCCAGACTGTAATATACGTAGCTGTTTTTCCCGTTGGCCAGCAGCTCCTGGATGGGGGTCACATAGATGCCGTTGCTGCTGAGCACCCACATGTCCCCGTGGCTGTTCTCATACAGGTCAAAGTTGTTGGTGTAGGGGAATTCCCTGATCGTCGTCACCTGATTGTCCGGCGTCATGTATGCGATGCCGCTGCTGCAGACGATCCAGATGACGTTATGGGCCTTGTCCCGTTTGAGCCGCATCACCCCGTCAGAGGGCAGGCCATCCTCCACGTTGATGTTTTTTACGCCGGCGTCGTCGATGATGTAAAGGCCGCCGCCGTTGCTGCCCAGCACGATTTCCCCGTTCAGCCCCTCTGCGACGGTGAGGCTCTCCGTGTTGACGATGCCTTCTTCCTCGCCGTAGGCTGCGACTACGCGATCGCCCTCGATGACGTTCACGCCGCCGGCGACGGCCACGAGGATGCTGCCGTCCTCCTGCTCACCGACGGCGCGCAGACTGCCGGACAGCAGGCCGTCGTTCTGCGTGAAGGCGACTACCTCGCCCTGGCTGTAGCGCAGCAGGCCAAGCTGCCGCCATACCGAGATCCATGCACGGCCCTTGCTGTCACGGATGATGGAGCGGATCCGGCAGCCGTCCAGCATCTCGATCAGGTCGCTGAAGCCCAGGTCCTCGCCGGAGACGGTCGTCGCCTTTGTCAGCGGAAAGCTGGACACGGGGCCGTTGCTGTCCAGGATCATCAGCCCGGTGTCCGTGCCGACGAAGAGTCTGTCCTCGCACAGGCAGGTGGTGTTCACCACGTTCGTGGGAAGGTCAAACTGCTCAAACAGGTCGAAAAACTGGTTCGGCACGATTTTCATTACGCCCTGTCGGGTGGAGGTGAACCAGAGGTTGCCCAGGTAATCCATCATCACACCGCCCACGCTGGTGTTCATGGGCAGGTTTTCCAGCAGGTGGAATTCGCCCTTTTCCACATAGCCGATGCCGTTGGAGGCGCAGATCCACAGTTTGCCGTCGAAGCTGGAGATCATCTGCACGGTGGTCAGCGGCTGAATGTCGATCTCCACCAGATCGGTCAGCGCTTCCCCCATCCGAGCATGGCAGAAGGGATAATCCACGGTCTGCAGATAGACCATCCCCGGTTCGTCCATGTCCGGGTAGAACGCGCCTACGGCGCCGGAAACGGTGTTTTCACCGGCGGGGATGTAGTTGAGCAGCCTGCCGTCCTTGAGCGTCATGATGTCGCCCAGATTCGTCAGGCCGTAGATGAGTCCGTCGGCGCCCATGATCATGAAGCGCATGTTCGCCTCGGCGATCAGGTCGTCCTCCAGCATGGTCAGGTTGTAATCTGAATCGATGGCAGCAATGCCACAGGTGGTGGCGATGTAGATCGTTCCGTTCCGATCCTCGGTGATGGCCCGGGTATGGGCGGATTTTAATCCATCCAGCTTTCCCCACAGCCTGAACTCGCCCTTTTCCATCACCGCGATGCCCATGTCGTTGGTACCCATCCAAAGCCGATCCCGGCTATCCACATACAGGCACTTGATGCTGGAAATGCCGCTCGAGGTGCCCATGCGCTCAAAGGTGTTTCCATCATACCGAATGAGGCCGGCATAGCTGCCGATCCAGATAAAGCCGTCGCTGGTTTCCGCGATGGCATTCGCCTCAGAGGTGGGCAGGCCGTTCCTGTTGTCATACAACACCGCCGAATAGCCCCTGGTCCGCCCGGTGAGATCGACGGCTATGTGCCGGTTCTGAACCGCAGAGTCATTTTCGGTCGGCCCAGCGCTTTCGCCGTACCCCGCAGCAGGCACCGCCAGCACGAGCAGAATCGCAAGCAGCAGACAGAGAACGCGCCCCGGCCTGCTGGCTCCCGTCAGATATGAATCGCCGATCCCTCGTACCTTCCGCATATCCATGCCCTCCATATTCCGGATTCACGCGAGAATTCGAACTTCTCATATCATCAATACTATCATAAACAGATTCTCGTTTCAATCTTATTTTAATATTTGAAATATGTATGTGGCAAGACGGGCAAAAGGCTTTCTTGTTTTCGCCGGCAGCACATGGTATAATCATCCCGGCAGATCAGGATTCATGCAGTGAAAAAGCTCGTCTGAGACTGACGTTTCTGGAGGGAGAAATTTATGTTTGATTGGCTGGAGTATGACAACATCGTAAAAGAAGGCTATAGGGAACAGGAAAAGCAATTAAGTGATTTTTTGAAAAAGTTCATTGCGAAAAACGCGCAGATCCGGGAGCTGCCTTTGTTTGACAGGCCGGATCAGGAGACCCTGGACCGTATCGCGGCGATGGAGATCCCGGCCAAAGGGCGAGATCCCCTTGTCGTGGGAGAGGAACTGGTCAACGATGTGTTTGAACATGCCATGCTGCTTCAGCATCCCAGATTCTATTCCTTTGTAGCATCCGCCGTGTCGCCTTATTCCCTGGCCGGCAGCATCCTCACGGATATCTATAACATTCATGCCGGCGGGTGGGAGCTGGCTCCCTGCGCTGGACTGATCGAAGAAAAGCTGGTCAGATGGATGGGGCGCTGCGCCGGGTATTCCGGGGAAAACGTCGGCGGTGTTTTCCTGTCCGGGGGCTCCATGGCGAACATGAGCGCGATGGTCGCGGCAAGAGATTCCCGGCTGGCGCCCGAGGAGTTTTCCAGGGGCATGGTTTATTTCTCTGACCAGACGCATAGCTCAAACGAAAAAGGCCTCAGAATCATAGGCTTCAGAAAGGATCAGGTCGTAAAGATACCGACGGACGACGAATTCAAAATACGCACGGATCTACTGGAAGCGGCAATTCGCAGGGATCTGGAGGCCGGAAAGAAGCCGTTTGCCGTCATCGGCAACATCGGGACAACGAACACGGGCAGCATTGACCCGCTGGAACAGCTGGGGGCAATTGCGAAGAAATACGGCCTGTGGTTCCACGTTGACGGCGCATTCGGCGGATCCATCCTGCTCTCGCCGATCTATCGCAATCTTGCCAAAGGCGTGGAACTGTCCGATTCGCTGTCCTGGGATACGCATAAGTGGCTGATGCAGACCTATAGCTGCAGCACGCTGATCGTACAGGACAAGTCCCATCTTCTGAACTCCTTCACGGAGCATCCGGAGTATCTGGCGGATGTGAATTCCAGCGAGCACAACGACAGCTGGGACCTGGGGCCCGAAATGTCCAGGCCGCACCGCGCGATCAAGCTCTGGTATACTCTTCAGGCCACGGGGACGGATCTGCTGGCGGAGCTGATCGAGTACTCGTTTTTCAATGCCAACCAGGTGAAAAAGGAGCTGGAGAAGCTGCCTGACTGGAAGATTATTTCCAATCCGTCCTGCGGTACGATCAATTTCCGGTATGAGCCCGAAGGATTATCGGACGAGCAGCTCAACGCCTTAACGGACAGCATCTCCAAAGAGATCATCAAAAGCGGCTTTGCGTATATCGTCACAACGACGCTGAGGGGAATGAAGACCCTCAGGATGTGTATTATCAACGCCAACACCACGGAGGACGACATTCGACAGACTGTGGCGCTTCTGAATGATATCGCAGTGCAGGAAACGGAAAAGCTGAGACGTGCTCAGACTGTTGAATAAGGCTGACAGCTTATGACGGTATACCCGGGAAAGAAGCTCAGAAAGATAACAGTCCGGCCGGTCTGAGACCAATAAAAACAGGAGCACGCCAGCGGGGGCGCGATCGTTTTCCCTGGTACAGGAAACGCAGCAAACAAAAACGCGAGAGCTTAGCAGGCTGATATGATCCTCTTGAAGTAGACAAGGGAAATACCCAAATCTACTTCAGGAGGGTTTTTATGTCTCAGAAGAAGCATAGCGCGGAATGGATAATAGCAAGAGTGGAAGAGTATATAGATGGGAAAGGATCATATTCTGA
>JAILFJ010000031.1 GCA_024697625.1 Oscillospiraceae bacterium | reverse complement strand
ACTTTTCCGTTATCAAAAGAAGAAAGGAAAGTTCTTGCTAATTTGAAAGAAAAGCTCTCAAGCAGTCCTTTCTTTACCGATAAAGAACTACAGCTTTATAAAGACGCTTTATCCCTCATGGAGGAAGAAGGACTTGTTCAGCTACGTGATTCCTTCGGTCGCAAAGCATATGTGATTGTCGGTGACATGGCCGTTTTTGATCAGTGGGTAAAGAATCAGAACAAAAAGGCGAAGAAGCTGTCTCGAAGAGAATGGCGGATCGCAGTAACCGCTGCGATTGTCGGTGCTGCTGTTGGCCTGTTGCCTACATTCTTCCGGTTCATTTTAAATCTGTAGTGTTGAGGTAAGTAATAACTATGCACGACACGCTCAAAAACGATTTCTTGGATGATATTGTGTTAACTGCGATAAATGATTTGCTAGAGCAGTGGAAAAAAGAAGGCCTTTCTGATTCGGAAATAATCAAGAAACTTGATGGGTGCGACTTCCAAGGTGCGTATGAGCATTTGACAAAAGCCGTGAGAGAAGACAGCTTTTCCTTTTTCAAAGAACATATGTATGAGATTGCGATGGAGGAAAAAGCAAACGCCGGGGAATTTATAGCGCGGCAAGAACAATCTTGGGGGAAATGCTTTGCTGCATCACAAACGATGTATACAATGGCAGTTGAGTCTGCGCAGGAATATTCAAAGTTTGTTTCCGACAATGCTGGTGCACAGATTGTAAAAGAAAAACAGTTTACAATGCTCGTGCTTCAACACATTCACGGCAGGGCGTGTCAAGAGTTCCTGGAAATCCTTTATATGCTCCGTCTCGGCTTTGCTGATGGCGCATATGCCCGCTGGCGTTCTATGTTTGAATTGTGTTGCAATGCCAAATTCATTGTTACTTATGGTGAGCAAACTGCAAAGAAATATTATGAGCAGTCAGATACGGAAGATCAAAAATATACATGGGCAGCTGGAGTCACCTGCAATAGCGGGAAAAAGCTAGTGAAAAAGCCAAGTTTCAATGATATTCAAGATAACTGCGACATTGATCCGGACTGGAAGAAGCAATACAAGCTTGCATGCCTTGTGACCCATGGTTCTCCGCAGGGAACATTTAAGCGACTGGCAAACGGACCGGGAACGAATTGCATCCCGGTTGGACATTCAAATTACGGAATTGCCATGCCGGCAGTACAATCTGCCATCTCACTTCTATGGATAAGCCATTTGTTTCTCAATCTGTTTCCGACGGCTGAATTTCTCTCCCGTATTCTCTTAATGCAGGACTGGCTTGAATACCTGAGAGGACAGTATGAAGAGACCGAGAAGCAACTGTTTGGGGAGACGCCCGAGAGTTCCGATGAAAACAAGTAAAGGTTTTCATTTTTCAGATATCTCAACCGCCGCGCAGAATGAAGACGAAGAACTCAAATGATAAAGAGGTGGATTAAATGCTGCCGACAGTTAACGGGAAATCCTTTCTGAAGTGCACAACTGAGGATATAAAAACAATTCTTGACAACCAGGATTTTCGTGAAAGTGATTATCTGGATTACAAGAAGTCTTTCACACTTTTTGAAACACCACACACCGAAACAGAAGCGCTCAACAAAGTCAGAGCTGAATTTAGGAAAGATGTGTGCTCCTTCGCAAATGCTCAGGGTGGATATCTCATATATGGAATTAAAGAAGATGGAAGAGCAGTCCCTCATGAACTGATAGGTATCTCAATTCTTGACAACAACAAAGAATTGTTTGAGAACACAATAAAAAATACGCTTCAAACGATCCAGCCCAGAATTCCACGTTATGAATTATCCTTTATTCCATATGAAGGACGATTTGTTGTAATCCTGTACATCCATCACGATTTCTATGCCCCCTATATTTTTCTGGAAAACAATCAGGATTACCGGATCTATAAACGAGTGGGAAATTCTGCAAAGGTGGTCACATATTTGGAGTTAAAAACAATGTTTACACAATCGCTAAGCTTTGAAAAAGAGGTTGAGAGTTTTCGAAAACAACGTATATCTTTTTATCAGGATCAGAATAATACAAGCGCTGAATTGAAGGAAAAGTTCCTCCTTTTACACATAATTCCTGATACTTTCTTGGATCCCAGTTATAGTAAGCCGCTGTATTATTATGAAGATAAGGGAGCCGGTTTTTCTTTCATTTTTAACGCTTTTGAGTGCAACAGTTGGGCTATACCAATGGTTGAGGGGTTAAGATATCCCGGCAAAGTGCGTGATGAAGAATGTCGTTTTTACAACAATGGTGTCGCTGAATGCTATTATCCTTTGACAGAGAACATGCGGTTACAAGAGAGGTTTCCCTGGGAAAGATGTTGGAGCATGGCTAGTCAAGTAATCAACAGTTATTGCCAAAAAGTACAGCAATACTTTGATACAAAGCGATATATCGTTGGAATAAGTATAATTGGGTGCCATAATCATGTGGTCGAGATCAATTATTGGACGGATCAGCAGGCAATTGTAGACCGCGACTGGCTTATATGCCCCCCTCAAGAGATACACATCGGAGAAAATGGGTGTTTATCAGAGAGCGACATGAAATTGCTATTGCTCAACTATATGCTCTCTTTAGGTATTCGCTCTGACAAGACCCTTAGGCAATTACTAAAAGATGTATACGGTAGTAATAACGTTACAACATCGGAGGGTGTAGGAACATGAAAATTGACGGCGGCAGAATTATTAATGACTTCATTGAGCCGAACAAGCGTCAATATGCTATCCCTGTCTACCAGCGCAATTATGAATGGTCTCGCGAACAGTGTGTCAAGCTCTTTGAAGACATTGTAGAAGCCTATCGAAAGGACAAACTACACTTTTGCGGCTCGGTAGTCTACGCTCTACTGAAGCAAGAGCACAACATCCTCTACTATGTCATTGTTGACGGACAGCAGCGTTTGACTACCATCTACCTTTTGCTCAAAGCGCTGATTGACTGTGCCTCTACTGAAAACGAGCGCGGTTTTCTGGAAGATTCGGTTTTCAACAGGGACAAATACGATACATACGACGTCGATACTGCCAGCAAGCTGAAGCTGAAGCCCATAAAAAGCGACAACAAACAGCTTTATCTTCTGATGGACAACAAGTACGATGAAGTTGACAAGAGCAGCGGAATCTGGACGAATTATGCTCTCTTCAAGGAACTTGTTCAGCAGCTTTTAATTGCGGATGAAAACATGTCCGTGAAGGACATTTACAGAGGTATTGAGCGTCTGACTTGCGCCAACATAAAACTGGACGAAGATGACAATGCTCAGGAGATTTTTGAGAGAATCAACTCCACAGGCGTTCCGTTGAGTCTTGCTGACCAGATCCGCAACTTCGTACTCATGACAGATGTTGACCAGGAAATGCTTTACGAAGAGTACTGGCTGAAAATCGAGCAGTTGATTGCGAAGGAGCAGGTTTCTGAGTTCTTCTTGGATTATCTCAACATGAAGCTGGATGGATTCGCAAAGGAATCCACCGCTTATGAGGATTTCAAAAAGCTGTTTAAGGAAAACGGTTACACGAACCAGAGCATGCTGGCCGAATTGCTGCACTATGCGGAGTTCTTCCATGTGTTTATGAATGGAGACTCGAACTACAGTGCCAAAATTAACGAGTATCTTGCCGGCTTGCGCCAGTTGAAGCAAGGCACTATTTTCCTTTTCTTGTTCCGAGTGTTTGACGATTACAATAACGGGAATGGCTGCATAGACCAGAAAGAGCTTGAAAAGATTCTGCAGATGCTTTTGAGCTATAGCGTCCGCCGTATTACCTGCGAGGTGGCATCCAATTCCCTCCGCGGCCTGTATAAAACACTGTACAACCGTGTCTTCCTTCGACCGGAGAACAAGGAACATTACTACGACTCTATTGTCTCTTTCATGCTTCAGATGACTTCCCGAGATGTT
Organism: Oscillospiraceae bacterium; assembly: GCA_024697625.1. GTDB lineage: Bacteria > Bacillota > Clostridia > Oscillospirales > Oscillospiraceae > Limivicinus. The sequence continues at coordinate 13,109 of JAILFJ010000031.1, read as the reverse complement.
ATTCCCGCGGATACAGAATTCCTCTACGCGCTGAAAAACTATAATCTTTATGCGAAGCATGCCCTCTGCCGCTATATGCTGATCTCAATCGAGAATCAGGGGAAGGAAAAAATCCAAACTGACAACCTGAGTATCGAACACATCATGCCGCAGAACAAGAACCTGTCTACAGCCTGGCAGAAAATGCTTGGTGACAACTGGAGCAACGACAGGGATCGGTGGTTGCATACGCTTGGCAACCTGACGCTTACCGGATATAACAGTGAGCTGGGTGACAGGCCGTTCGATGAAAAGAAAAAGAAGATCGAAGAAGCTCAGACAAAAGCGGTTATCCTGTATCAAGATGTGCAGGACAAGGATCACTGGGACGCGAGTACAATCCAGGCTCGGGCAGACCGGCTTGCCTATAATGTTCTGAAACTATTTCCCATTCCCCAACCCGAAAAGCAGGTCAACTTCAATGATCCGAGATATCAAGAGTATACTTGCGCAGATCCAAGTCTCGCCACATACAAGTATGTAAGCTATTATGTGCTTTTGGGTGAGAGAGTGGCCGTGGACAGCTTTGCAGAAATGGTTCGCTCTGTGGCAAGAAAACTGTATGAGCTTGACAGCACCGTGATCGAGCGGATGGCCAGAAATCTAGAGACATTCTCAGATTGGATTAACCCTGTCTTTTCCTATGATGAATCAAAAGTCAGAGGAAAAACGAAGTTGCAGGGTACAGACATCTATATGAGCACCGGCTTCTCAGCATCTGACTGCGTGAGCTTCATCAAAGGAATGCTCAAAAAGTATGATTTGAATATTGACGAAGACTTTGTCTACAGCGCCAGAATTAATAGAACTGAGGCCGAAGGAGATCAATCATGAGCGTCGATGTGACAACCGAAAAACGCTTTGAAATGGATATCGCGGACTTCCTGCTGTCGCCCGCGGGCGGGTACACGGGAAACCATGACGCCTACGAACCCAAACTGGGGCTGTTCCCGGAAACGCTGGTTCGCTTCGTGCAGAAGACCCAACCGAAGGAGTGGACACGCTTCGTGCTACAGAACAAGACGGAGCCGGAGCGGAAGTTCTGCCTCGCCTTCAACACCGCCTGCGATATGGACGGGCTGCTGCATGTGCTGCGCCACGGCTTCAAGCACCGGGGCGTGAGCTTTCGCGTCTGCTATTTCCGGCCGGAGTCCAGCCTGAATCAGACGGCGGCGAAGCAGTACGCGGCCAATGAGATCACCTGTAACCGCCAGTGGTTCTATTCCGCCGATACCCACAACAGTGTGGACATGGTGCTGGCCGTCAACGGCATCCCGGTCTTTGCCTTCGAACTGAAAAACCAGTACACCGGCCAGACTGTGGATAATGCCAAGCGCCAGTGGATGTACGACCGCGACCCACGGGAGATCTGCTTTCAGTTCAACAAGCGCATTCTGGGCTATTTCTGCGTGGATCAGCTGGAGGTCTGGATGACCACAAAGCTGGCGGGGAAGGACACCTTCTTCCTGCCCTTCAACCAGGGCTCCAACGGTGCGGGCAACGACGGCGGCAAGGGCAATCCCGCCAATCCTGACGGCTATCCCACTGCTTACCTCTGGGAGTATGTCTTCCGGAAAGACAGCATGATGGACATTCTACAGAAGTTCATCCATGCCACGAAGGATAAAAAGCTGATCTTCCCGCGCTACCATCAGTTGGACGTGGTGCGAAAGCTCCTGGCCGACGTGCGCGCAAACGGCGCCGGGCACAACTATCTCATTCAGCACTCCGCCGGTTCCGGCAAGTCCAACTCCATCGCCTGGACGGCCTACCGCCTGGCTTCCCTGCATGATGACGAGAATAAGCCCGTGTTTTCCAGCGTCATCGTGGTCACAGACCGCACGGTGCTGGATGCCCAGCTGCAGGAGACCATCTCCGGCTTTGATCACACCCTCGGCGCGGTGGAGACCATCGGTGAGGACAAAACCTCCAAGGATCTGCGGGACGCCATCAACAACGGCATCCGCATCATCGTCACCACGCTGCAGAAGTTCCCGGTGATCTATCAGGAGGTGGACAAGGTCGCGGGCCGCAACTACGCCGTGATCGTGGACGAGGCCCACTCCTCTCAGACTGGATCTTCGGCACTCAAGCTCAAGGCCGCGCTTGCCGATACGGAAGAGGCCCTGCGGGAATACGCGGAGCTGGAGGGAAAAGAGGAAGAGGAGCTGGACCTGAACAACAAGCTCCTGCAGGAGATGCTGGTGCAGGGCAAGCACGCGAACCTCTCCTTCTTCGCTTTCACCGCCACACCCAAGGCCCAGACGCTGGAGCTCTTCGGGACCGAGTGGGAGGACGGAAGCTTCCATCCCTTCCATGTGTACAGCATGCGGCAGGCCATCGAGGAGGGCTTCATTCTGGACGTGCTCCGGAACTACATGACCTACGCCACCTGCTTCAAGATCGCCAAGAACACCCCGGAGAACCCGGAGCTTCCCGAGAGCCGCGCTACCAAGATCATCCGTAAATACGAGAAGCTGCACCCCTACAACATAAGCCAGAAGGCGCAGATCATCGTGGAGACCTTCCGCGAGACCACCCGCCACAAGATCGGCGGCCGCGGCAAGATGATGGTGGTGACCGATTCCCGCCTCGCCGCCGTGCGCTATTTCCACGCGGTGAAGAAGTACATAGACGAGCAGGGGTATTCTGACTTGGATGTGCTGGTGGCCTTCTCCGGCTCCGTGCAGGACGGGAGCGAGGAATATACCGAGTCCGGGCTGAACGTGCGCCGGGACGGCTCCCATATCTCTGAGAGCCAGACCAAGGCGGAGTTCCACGATAATTTCAATATCCTGATCGTGGCCGAGAAGTACCAGACCGGATTTGACGAGCCACTGCTGCACACCATGATCGTGGACAAAAAGCTCAAGGGCGTGAAGGCTGTGCAGACCCTCTCCCGCCTCAACCGCACCTGTCCCGGCAAGGTGGATACTTTCGTGCTGGACTTTGCCAACCGGCAGGAGGATATCCTCGACGCCTTCCAGTCCTTCTATCAGGAGACCAGTCTGGAGCAGGAGGTCAACGTCGATCTCATTTACCAGACCCAGAAGGAGTTGCGGGGCTACGCTATCTACAGCGACAATGACATTGACGCCTTTATCGCGGTATGGAATCAGGGCGGCAAGCAGGACGCCAAGGCTATGGGCCGCATGACCAGCGCCCTCAAGCCGGTGGCGGACCGCTACAACCTAAAAAACGCGGAGGAGCGCTATTAGTTCCGCCGGCATGTGCGCTCCTTCCTGCGCTGGTACAGCTATGTGACCCAGGTCGTGCGCATGTTCGACGAGGACACGCAGAAGGAATATCTGTTCCTCAGCTATCTGCTGGGGCTGCTGCCTGCCGAGACGGTAGATCCGGTCGATCTGGACGGCAAACTGCGACTGGACTACTACAAGCTGCAGAAGACCTTTGAGGGCGCGATCCAGCTGCAGGAGCTGGACGGAATGTATGTTCCGGCCAAGGAGCGCGGCGGTGCGGTGCAGTACCCGAAGAGCACGCTGGATGAAATCTTGGAGAAGCTCAACGAGAAGTACAAGGGCGATTTCACCGACGCGGACAAGGTCATGCTCGGCGCCCTGCATGATAAGCTGATTGCCGATCCCAAGCTTAAGAGCTCTGCCCTGACCACCGATCCCCGGATCTTCACCGAGAGCATTTTCCCCAGCGCCTTTGGTACCGCAGCCATGGAGAGCTATATGGAATCCCAGGAGAGCTACTCCGCGCTGTTCGAGGATCAGGCCAAATACAACGCCGTCATGTCCGTCCTGGCGGGGATGGTTTATCGGGAAATGAGAAGCGGAAACGGGCAGTAAGGGACATTATACTTATTCCGCGATTAACCGAGTTAGACAATGCTGTTAGGAGAGAATTGCAATGTATATTTCCGAATTGAGAATCAGCAATTTTAGATGCTTTGATGGAACCGAACACATAATCCGATTCAATAAAGGGCTTAGTGTATTGGTGGGCGAAAACGATTCCGGAAAAACTGCTATCATTGACGCAATTCGAATTGCTCTAGGTACTTCAGATCAAAGCTGGTACAGAATAGATAGTACGGACTTCTATAAAGAAGATGATTCTTTAACAATTAAAATCACATGCGTTTTTTCTTCTCTTACAGAGGATGAAAAAGCTGCTTTCCTAGAGTGTCTAACATATGAAGGGCCAGATGCAATCTTGGTTTTCAACTGGAGTTGCCGACATCTCAAAGGTTTTCGCACACCTAGGACAATCACTGAAATCACAAGCGGAAGAACTGGAGAAGGACCGGCACCGGCATCTGAAGCTCGCGAATTGTTGAGAACGACATATTTACGTCCGTTGAGAGATGCCTATACCAACATGCAGGCTGGTAAAGGCTCTCGTCTATCACAAGTATTATCTGGGGTCCCTAACTTAAATGATGGAGTACAAGAATACTCTGATTCTGTGAAATTAAGTACATTATCATTAACAGGGATTGCAGATCTTAGCAACAAGCTTATTGAATCACATTCAAAAATCAAGTCTGTTAATGAGTCCATTTCCGCTACACTAACAGACAAGATGCTCCTAAAAAAAGACAAGGTTTTAACTGAGATATCAGTAGCAGGGACGAACCTTTCTGAATCTAGAAAGCTTACAACGCTTCTTGAAAAGCTGGAATTAGCTGCTATTACAAAGGATGAAGCGGGAAAAGTGGGGCTTGGAACCAGCAACATTATGAGCATGGCCTGTGAGCTCCTTCTAAATAAAGGAAGTCATTCTTCATTTCTCTTAATTGAAGAACCGGAAGCCCATATTCACGCTCAGCGGCAACTCCGATTAATGCAGTCTTTAGAAGAGGAAGTTCTCGAAGGCAATCATCAGATTATTATCACAACACACTCTCCGCTTTTGGCATCTGCAGTAAAATTAGAGAACATTATCATTATCAACAAACATACTGCTTTTTCTTTAGCGAAGAACGAAACCGAATTATCATCTGATGACTATTTGTTTTTGGAACGCTATTTGGATGCCACTAAAGCAAATCTTTTCTTTGCAAAGGGAGTCGTCATAGTTGAAGGGCCTTCGGAAGAATTGCTTTTTCCAGCGGTCTCGCGCATCTTAGGGAAAGACTTTTCAAAACATGGAATCTCGATAGTTAATTCAAGAGGTATTGGACTAAACAGATTTGCTGGAATTTTCCAACGGAAAGACTCGCAAGTGTTATTGGATATACCGGTTGCTTGCGTTACTGATAGAGATATAATGCCTGATTGTGCCCCGGCTATTTGCTTAAATGAAGAATACTCTGATCGGGAAAAGTGGCCAACTAAGCGAAAATGGAAAACTGAATCTGATCTTAGTGATGATGAAAAGAAGGATCATATACTCAAAATCAAAGCACGGGCAGAAGGGCAAAATGTTAAAACATTTGTTTCTGATCAGTGGACACTTGAATATGATATAGCTTTTGCTGGTTTGACAGACGAACTACTCCAAGCAGTCATCCAAGTGAAAAACGGACCGGAGAAGCTTGAGGACATTATTATTGCGGAAAAAGATATTCTCGCTAGGTTTTCTTCAGAAGAAAAGTGTTCGTATGTGTATTCTCTCGTGTGTTCAGAGTCTAAGCCTGAAGTTGCCCAAGCCTTAGCGGGCATTCTTGAGAAGAAATACAGTGAAAATGGAACCGAGTTGCGGAAGAAACTGCCCCAATACATTGTCTCCGCGATTGATTATGTCACAAAGGAGTAGCGATGGATAATTGCGAAATCGACATCTCGATTACGGACCAAGATATTGATGAAATAGAGAAAATATTAGGTAATGTGTCTTTTGATAACGAGCGGCGTGACATAATAAAAAGGCTAGACACTTTTGATGTTCAAGCATTTCCTGGGACTGGAAAAACGACCCTTCTTGTTGCTAAACTTGCTATCCTAGCAAGGAAGTGGCCATTTGCGCATAAAGGAGTATGCGTTTTATCACACACAAACGTTGCCAGAGAAGAAATAGAGTCAAGATTAGGCAATACAGAATTGGGTCGGAAGCTTTTATCATATCCTCACTTTATTGGGACTATACACTCGTTTGCAGACACCTTTATTGGTATCCCTTTTCTCCGGTCCATGGATAAGCCTGTTGTCATGATAGACACTGAATCCACACTCGAACGCCGCTATAATCTGCTATCTCCGGTGAGCAAGAGTTATTTTGCACGAAAGCATTTGACCCATAGTAACTGTGAGTCAACATCGTATCCTGTTCAAATTGATGTTAATTGCGCACCAACGACTCCCACATATCGCAATGTTTTTTCTGTTGTGGAGAGTTCAATAAATAGAGGGTTTTACACCTTTAATGAAACGCTTTTTATTTCTAAGCATGCTTTATCGGTTATCCCCTCAATGTCGGAATATATTCAAGCGAGATTTCCCGTCCTTATGATTGATGAAGCACAAGATACTAGCGAACTCCAATGGGAAATCATCGATTTGGCATTCCCTAATACGCAAAAAACTATTGTTGAACGCTTTGGTGATGCAAACCAAGCCATCTATCACTCCTATCAAACTCCAGCAGGTTCTTCGAAATATCCACAAGGCATGGTTTTATCGGTCAATGGAAGCCTAAGGTTCGGGAAAGAGATTGCCTCTCTTGCAGATCCTCTTTCAACTGATTTCCCCGGAATGTTAGGTAAGTCTGCACAATTTTCAAACCACTCGAACCACACTATTATTCTCTTTGAAAAGAGTAAAGTGTCAGAAGTGTTCTCTACTTTTGGTGAATTGGTTCTTGAGACATTCTCTGACACAGAAATAGAGAATAATATTTCCTTTGGCATTCATGCCATTGGAATGGTCCATAATAAAGAAAAAACTGAACAATTGGACACTTCATACCCTGCATCGTTACGTGATTATTATGATGCCTATAGGCCAAACCTTGCCAAGAAGTCTGGAAACCCATCACTCGTAATTGATTATTATCGAAGGAAAGAATCTTCTCAGTCTTTTTCGGAGGCAGTTGAGTGGATAGCAAAAGGAGTACGTTTTTTTATCAATAGTAGTACCCCTGTGCGGATTGCCTACAAGAAAAATGATTGGTATTCTTTGCTTAACAAGATTGATTCAGAGCAGCAATTCGCTTATCGGGAAGAATTCCAACGATTATTCTCTCTAAGCTGTAATACAGAGGCTGAGTGGGAGCAATCCGTCAAAGAACTAGCATCCTTCTCTAAAAAGTGGTTTGGTGCAGAGCTTCATAACCAACGGTCAATTATATGGGCAGTTGACAAACCCGAGAGTGAGGACAAGCAAAGTAGTAACATCATTCACTATACCGGTAAATCCGGACGTAAGGTTGACATTCTTCTCGGAAGCATTCACTCTGAAAAAGGGAGAACGCACCTTGCTACCTTAGTTTTAGACACGTTTTGGTATGACAGAAATATAATTTCTATCCTCCCATGGGTCGCAGGAAGCAAAAAGCAAGGGAAGATTGGAGAACGCGATCTTAAGCGTCTCAGATGTCACTATGTGGCATTTACAAGACCTCGAGGATTATTATGTGTTGCAATTCCTTCTAATACTATTTCTGCAGAAACAATGGATTCCCTGCAAAAACATGGATGGAAAATAAAAATGATAGAATAACCTTTACAAACTGATTTTTGGTGAAAACCTATAGGAGTGAGAAGAATGTCCTTATCACATACTGTTTGGTCTCTCGATGAGAAAAAACCTCTGCAGGTAGCAAGCCTAATTGATGAAAAAGAGCTTGAGTTGCTCCTCCGAGACAATATTGAGATCCTCAATAAAGGATGGCTGGTGATCAGCAATCAGGTGAAAACCGATGCTGGCAAGTTCATTGACATTCTCTGTATTGATCACGACGGAGATATGGTCGTGGTCGAGTTGAAAAAGGATCTGACACCGCGTGAGGTTACCGCCCAGGTCATTGACTATGCAGCCAGTGTCTCCAAGATGACCGTAGAAGAGATTGCGCAATTGTATCTTTCATTCACGAGCGGCAATGAGACCCTGAATGATGCGTTTCTGAAAAAGTTCGGGACAGCGCTCGATGAAGCCAGCGTAAACCAGAACGTGAAAATGGTCATCGTTGCTGCAAAGATGGACGATGGAACCGAACGCATTATTCGCTTCCTACGCGAAACCTATCGTGTTGATATCAACATTCTGTTTTTCAACGTTTTCCAATGCGGCAGCGAGCGTCTGATCAGCCGGACATGGTTCGAGGAGGACATCGAGGAATCTGCCCCTGCAGAAGTGAAGCAAAAAGGTCCTTGGAATGGAGAATACTATGCCTCCTTCGGCGAAGGCTCCCGAAACTGGGAAGATGCCAGAAAGTACGGCTTTATTTCTGCTGGCGGCGGGAGCTGGTATTCGAAAACGCTTTCGCTATTATCCCCCGGGGATCGTGTCTGGGTCAATATCCCGCATACCGGCTATGTTGGCGTTGGTATTGTTACGGAACCTGTACAACAGGCAAAGGATGCCTTTTTCGAGGTTAAGGGCGAAAAGGTAAAGATGGCAGATCTTTCACTGCGCGGCAACTACTTTTATTCGGTTGACGACCCTGACAATGCAGAACATTTGGTGAAGGTACAGTGGCTAAAAGCCGTCAAAACTTCTGAAGCTGTGAAAGAGCTTGGCTTTTTTGGCAACCAGAACTCTGTCTGCCGCCCTCTGACGGAAAAGTGGAATTTCACAGTTGATCGTCTGAAAAAGTGCTGGGGAATCGAGTAAGTACCTTGAACATAAGGAATATCTCATGAAATACTACATCACCGCCGACGTGCACGGCTTTTATACCGAATTTCATAAGGCACTGGATGAGGCGGGATACTTCACCGATCCGGAGCCGCATAAGCTGATCATCCTGGGCGATCTCTTCGACCGCGGGCAGGAAGCCATGGAGATGCAGCGGTTTATCCTCTCTCTTCTGGAGCAGGACGCCGTGATCCTGGTCCGCGGGAATCATGAAGATCTCTATGAGGAAATGGTCACGGTCGACAAGGGGCTGCCGTTTCGGCATCACAAGGGTAACGGAACATATGATACCGCCCTGCAGCTGACAGGCTATGACCTCGGGCTGGCTATCATCCGCAATTTCGATTTTGCTGAAGCGGCGCAGGACACGCCCTATTATCGTCAAATCATCCCGGCAATGGTAGACTATTATGAGACCGCGCATTACGTTTTTGTGCACGGTTGGATTCCCTGTATTCAGGAACGCGACGGCAGCTACAGCTACCGCTCCGACTGGCGCGAGGCCACACCCGAGGAATGGCGCCGGGCACGGTGGTGTAACGGGATGGACGCGGCGCAGGCCTGCGCAGAAGAGAAGACGATCCTCTGCGGCCACTGGCATTGCTCCTACGGCCACGCCACCTATGAGCTCAAAGGTTCGGAGTTCGGGCCGGATGCGGATTTCAGTCCCTACTACGGCCCCGGGGTGATCGCGCTGGACGCCTGCACCGCATACAGCGGAAAGATCAATGTCCTGACGCTTGAAGATTAACGTACCCATGAGAAGTACGGAATGGGAGGAGTTGCTGATATGAGCATTGCTGTGAATCATGCCGTCCTGGCCAAGGGCTGGGAGCTCTTCACGATCATGCACAAGGATCGCAAGGTCGCGGCCATCCGCGAGGACGGCACCTGCACGATCTACGCGCCGTCCTTCATGCCTTACAACCTCTGTTTGGAGGAAGCTGGCGATCTGGACACGCGACTCAACAATCTGAACAATTTTTACTATTGGTGCTCCTCCCGTGTGCTGACGCTGGATCGCAGGTATGCCAAAGAGATCATGAACAGTATCGGAGCAAAGCAGGCTGTGACGGATCGGGATCGCGCCGCCATTGCCATTTCTTATCACGGGCTGAGCCTGACCGACGTGTATTGGATCAAGTTCAATCGGGAGAACATAAGTTTTGTCGACCTCAGCCTGTTCCGACATTCGTTGTCCGGGGCCTTCGCCGACGTCAGTCTGAACGGCCGGTCGCTTACCGTTCAGAACGCGGAGCTGCTGAAGCCCAACGACGCGGCAGGAGATATCGGTACGCAGGGTGTCGCGCCGAAAGCCTGGGTTCGGGAGAACGGAACATTCTATCTTCTGAAGAACGGCGATGAGCACGACGTAAAGGCCGAGCTGCTGGCCTCGAAGATCGCGCGCTGCTTTCGGGCTGAGAGTGTAGTCTATGAGTCGTCCACCTTTGAGGACAAGCCGGTTACACGGAGCCGCATCGTCACCTCCGAGCAAGAGAGCCTCGTCTCCATGGAGGCGGTGGACGTGTACTGTGTCAATCATGAGCTGGACCGAGACTCCTTCGTACTGAAGAAGGACGCATACGCCTATCACATGATGAACCTGATCGACTACCTGGTGGGCAACACCGACCGGCATTGGGGCAACTGGGGCTTCCTTGTCAGCAACGATACGAACAGGCTGGAAAAGCTCTACCCCCTGATGGACTTCAACAAGTCCTTCCTGTCCTATGACACGATCGACGGTACCCGCTGCCTGACGAGCAGCCGGAAGCTCACCCAGCGTGAGGCGGCCATTGAGGCTGTGCACGCTGTGGGTCTGAATCAGATTGCCGAGGTCAGAGAAGAGTGGTTTGATGATCCTGCTATCCGGGATATGTTCTTCCTTCGTTTGGATGTTGTGAAGAAAACCGTCCGATGCCGGTCTGACAGATCAGCCGGGTAAATAAAGGAGCCTGCAGCCGAAAGGCAGGAGAAAAGAGGAAGAAAATGCAGAAAAACATACTTTGCTTTGGCGATTCCAATACCTGGGGCTACATCCCGGGCACCGGTGAGCGCTATGCGCCGGAGGTCCGCTGGCCCGGCGTGATGGCCGCCGCGCTGGGCGCAGACTATCACATCAGCGAGGACGGGCTGAACGGCCGTACCACGGGTTTTGACTTTCCGTGGGCTGACTGCCGCAACGGGCAGACCGGACTGCCTTATGCGCTTCTGTCACAGCGTCCGCTGGACCTGCTGATCATCGCCCTGGGGATTAACGACCTGACGGTGGCAGACCCCGCCTTCTCGGCCAAAAGTGCTGCCGGACTCATACGCAGGACACGGATGCTCCAGGCTGTGCCGGACGCCGGTACGCACATCTTCAGGGAGGACGTGAAGATTCTGATCGTTGCCCCTGCGCCGGTGCACCCGGACTATGATCGGATGTTCAATGCCGATTATTATGCCGATTCCTGCCGTCTTGCGGAACGCTATCGGGAGATGGCGCAGGAAAATGGGGTCGAATACCTCAACGCCGGAGACTATGCTGTGGCTTCCCCTGTGGATTGTGTCCATTATACTCCGGAGTCTCACCGAGAGCTGGGCCTCGCCATAGCCCAAAAGGTCCGAGAGATACTGGACGACTGATCATTAAGGAGGCTATAATAAGTGCATATTATCTTTCCGACGCCATTGTCCACACCGCGAACGGCGCGAGCGAGCTGTTCTACTGGAATAAAAAAGAAGCCTATACCCTACTACAGGTGGCCGGGCAGCCTTTGCCGGCGTGGACACGTCGAAGGGCGAGATCTATTCGGCACTGCGGGCCGTGGAGAAGGACCTGGCGGAGATCCAGAAACGCTGGGACGCCGGCATTGAGGCGGCGCAGCGGAGCTATGACGCGGAGCAGACGGTGGCAAGCTCCCTCAATGCAGACAGCGCTGCGGAAGCCATAGACGCGGCGGAGCAGGCCGGCGCGCAGTATTCCCGCTTCGTGGAGGACGAGGACACGCTGCGCTTCCTGGATGAGCAGGAAAAAGCCGGGAAAGTGGTCCACACCTTCAAATCTTTCCTTGAGATCGACGGAAAACTTTACCCGCCGATGGCATCCATGCAGAAGGACGAGAACGGCAAGTGGAAGATGGCGCACGCGATGGAGAAGGGACGCTGGGAGGAATCCATCGGAGACCCGAGCAAGGTCATTGTCGATCCGAAGACAGGAAAGGGCTATTTCAAGCTCAAGAAGGACAACGGCAAAGATATGCGCGCAGCGTATAATCCGTATCAGCATTCCAGCAATCTTATGCTGAACGACCAGTTTTCCAGCGCATACCAGCGGCCGAACATCGTAACGTATGAATGCATCATCCCGGAAAGCGAGCTGACAAGCGGCTACCGCGCTGAGTATGCAAAGGATGCTGTCGGTCTGCATCCGTGGAAGGCCGGCATCGTGGCAACACAGATCGCAAAAGCAAAAGGGCTTAATCGTCAGGTGTATTTGTCCCGCTGGCTCAAGCCAATTCGCAAAGTGCCTGAGGCAGAGGTCGCGCAGCACTACAAGGAGCTGTTGGACGGTACCGACATTGCCGTGCCGAGCAACGTGGTTCCGCCTGCGCTGCTGGAGGCGCTGGAAGATGCCGGCGTGAAGATCGAGTACACGGAAGAGGCGCCAAAAAAAGCCGCCACGAAGGGCGACGTGAAGTTCCAGAGGTTTGACGATGCTGAGACTGTGAGCATCAAGCAACAGATTCAAGCGAACGCTGGAATGCTGAACAGCATGAATCCTGCAACGACGCTTCAGATTAATGATTTACCGAATGGCATTCAAAAACAGCGCCAGTGGGCGGTAAACAGGCTCAAAAGCTCAGGCTTCAAAGTGGATAACCGAGATATTGGAGTTATTGAGTTTAATGAGCGTCAGATCAATACCGGATTGAATTATCTAAATGAATCTGGCGAGATAGCGGCTTTTGCGGCGCTTCCGGCAGTTCTTAAGCGCGGAAAGATCATCGATGCCCACAATCACCATAAAAACAGGGCCAGAGATTCTATTACGATTGCTGCCCCGGTTGTCATAAACGGCGTCCGCGGTAATATGGCCGTGGCTCTGACAAAAACATCTAAAACACATTATCACACACATAGAATTCTTATGCCGGACGGTTCTACGTTTGTATTTGAAAATGCAAACGCCGAAGTTACCCCGGCAGAGGATCAGCCCGAAAGGACTAACGTTTCTCGCCCATCACTTCGACGTTCTGACAGTAGTATAGCAGATACAACGCCGGAACGCAAGGCCAAAATGCAGACAATCGACGCTGACGG
>JAILFJ010000020.1 GCA_024697625.1 Oscillospiraceae bacterium | reverse complement strand
TCATAGGGAAACTCCCAAAGCACCTTCAGCAGGCTTTATGCCCCGAACTTGATGTTGCCCGTTGCGCATAATTCTATTCTGCAGCCAACTCACACGGTATTACGGGCTTTTATCCCGGAAAACCATGTGGGAAGTATTAGTAAAATATCTTATCCGACCCCACTTTCCGAGTCTGCATTTTCGTATAGATATAGTGTGGTGATCATCTCTATGACAAATTCTATCAACTCCCTTGCCGCAGCGGCCTCCAGCAGCGAATCAGCGCGCGAAGCTTTCATTCATCAGCAGGAACAGATGATTTTGAAGACTGCTTCTCGGGCTTCCTACCGCTATATTACGAAAAGCGATGACGAATGGTCTGTTGCGCTCTCTGCTTTCTCTGAGGCGATTGACAAATATGATTTGTCCCGCGGGGATTTTATCCCCTTTTCACAGATGCTGATCAAGCGGGCACTCATCGATTATCATCGAAGAGAGGCACCCTTTCTGACGGAAATCAGCACCTCCCCCTTTGTGCTGGAAGGAACGGAGGATGACGAAGATGAAACGAACAAATCCGTCTATCTCGCTGTCGCAGAGCAGAGCAAAGACGCCTCAGATCAGACTCTTCGGGAAGAAATTCTGTCGGTAAACGAGCAGCTGAAGAGATATGGCTTTCGTTTCTTCGACCTGACGGAATGCTCCCCTCAGCAGGAGAAAACAAAGCGGGAATGCGCAAAGGCAATCCGGTATGTTCTGGCGGATCAGGCGCTGGTACAGGAAATTGAAAAAACCGGGAAGCTGCCAATTCGGAAAATCGTGTCAAGCGGTGTGTCAAAAAAGGTGTTGGATCGTTATCGAAAATACACCATTATGGCCGTGATAATTTTAAACGGAGATTATCCGCAGATTGCGGAGTATCTGAAATTCGTATGGAAGGAGGACAATTCGTGAACGCCGTCATTGTTGACCTGAAAGGAAAAAATGCAGCCGCTTTGGATGAAAACGGCAATGTTATCAAAATTCCGAACGCGAACTATGCGATCGGCCAGAAGATCCAACTTCATGCGGTTTCGCAGAAATCCTCTCCTTCCCTGAAGCGAATCGGTACCGTCGCTGCAGCAGCTGCACTGATTCTGAGTATCGGCACGGGAACCGCCTGTGCGACGCCTTACGGAACGGTCAGCCTTGATGCAGATGCCGCTATAGAATACACCATCAATCGTTTTGATCGTGTATTGAGTGTCAGAGCGCTGAACGAGGAGGGGGAAGCCGTCCTGGCGGATTTGGATGGCCATAGCCTTCGCTTTCGACCGGTAGAAGAGGCGATCAACACAACTCTGGAGCAACAGGAGCTTTCTCGGGAGGGAGCGCCTGCCGTTCAGATCACCACGAAAACAAGAGATGAGCATCATACCGAACGATTGCAGGAACACCTGATGGACCGGATTCCCGCGGCAGCAGCGCCGCCGGTGGAAGGCACGCCGGATGACAGTCGAAAGTGGGAGGGCAGCGGCAATCGCGAACAGGATGTTGGAATGGCGCCACCGGACGATGACGGAAAGATGGCGCCCGACATACCTCAGTCTGGAACGATTGAGGACCGGCACCCCGAACATGATGATCTCCCTGATCTGTCCCAGGAGAAAACCGTTCCAGCCGTGACCCCGGATGAAGAACACAGCGTGTCCGATCATATGATCCCCGATTCAGCGCATAACGATGGTAAAGAGCCGCCTTCCGGCGGAGCAGAACCTCAGGGCGCAGCTGGAATGCAGCCTCCTTCCGGTAGCAAGGCGGCGCACCCGCAACAGGAGCTTTTCGGCATGCCAAGTATGTCTGATCCGAGCGGTCCGCCTCCCCAAAAATAATTTTTCTCCGCCCCCACTTTTCCAGCCCGGCACTCCGTATATATAAGTGTCACCGGAAAAGCTGCAAGTAAAACAACTTCAAAACACAGGAGGTATAAACAAAATGAAGAAAACAATGAAAACACGTATCACCGCAGCAGCGATGGCGCTGATTATGGTTGTGGCCCTCTCCGCCACTGCCTTTGCTGACGGCCCACAGGGCAGCCGACAGAGGGGTGGCAATGGTCCTGTGAATGGCGCTCCCCAAGGAGGCATGCAGATGCCGCAGGGCGGATTTGATCAGGGTGCTCCACAGGGTGGTTTTGGTCAGGATCAGCAGATGAGCGCCGGTCCTCAGATAGGCAGATTCGATCAGAATGGACCTGGGAACGGCCAGCAGCCCCCGGAGAAGCCTGAGGGTGACGAAGACCGCACTCCTCCCGCTGACGGCCAGCAGCCCCCGGAGAAGCCTGAGGGTGAAAATATGACTTCTCCCGAAAAACCGGAAGAAGAATCTCTCCCGAAGGACGATCAGGGCATGTTCCGCCTCTTCCAGCAGTTTCTGGAATGGCTGAAGGGTAACAAGGCAGAATAATCACAAAACGGAGATCAAAAGAAAGGGTGAGCACAATGAAGCAAAAAGAGAAGCTCAAGATCTACATTCCTCGGAAAGAACGAATCAAACGGATTCAGCAGCAGATCGCTGTGATAAGCAGAGTGCTCACCGCAGTATGATTCTACAGTGTACCTGCAGCTTCTGTCCGACTTTCCGTGATATTCTCCACTTTATACCATGATACTGATGTGGACCTCTCCCGTTCACGTTATTACCCTGAAAAACTCTCCGCCGAATCACAGCGGAGAGTTTTTCTTCCAGGTGACTTCCCACAAAAATGCCAGCTCCCTCCAACATGTGGGTATCTACAGCAGAAGCTGCCTCTCATTCTATCAAAAAGTGGTACTAAGCCATAACAGTCAAAATCCCAGTATTTCTGGGCTCTTCAGCGCTTCAAGGCCGATCTCGGATCATCCCGGGACCGGCCTCTTCTCCGCCATATGCCGCTGTATGTGGAAATGCGCAGGGTTTTTTGATAGCTTAACGCCAGAAAATCAAGAACATGGGCATTATGATGCAACGAGCAGATTGTCCCTGATCGGTTCGCCACATTTCCCCATTCGCTGGAAAAAACCTCTCCTGTATGGTATAATTCTCCTACCATAAAGAGTAATTGAGTATCTTCAATCTGTTTTCAATCTATCCGTTTATCATAATGGCGTAAAGGGGTGATGGCATGCGAATTCTTCTGGCTGAAGATGAAAAAAGAATGGCGGCCGCACTTGTGGCTTTACTCAGACAGGAAAAATACGATGTTGACCATGTGGAAGACGGGGCCTCTGCCCTGGCTGCTTTGGAGAGCGGCGTTTATGACATCGCCGTCCTTGACGTGATGATGCCGGAAATGAACGGCTTTGAAGTTGCCCGTCGGGCGAGGAATAACAACATCAGAACGCCGATCCTGATGCTGACAGCAAAAAGCCAGCTTGATGATAAGGTTGAAGGCCTCGACAGCGGTGCGGACGATTATTTGACGAAACCGTTTCAGACCAGGGAGCTGCTGGCCAGGCTTCGCGCCCTTGGCCGCAGAAGCGCAAGCTTTCAGGATGGAAGTCTGAAATTCGGTGACATCTCCCTTGACACAGCAAAAGCAACACTGACCTGTAACTCCACCGGTCAGAACGTCCGGCTCGGAGAAAAGGAGCTGCGCATCTTGGAATACATGTTCGGCAACCAGGGGCAGATCATGACCAGGGAACAGCTCGCTGTAAAGATCTGGGGCTTTGAGAATGAAGCGGAATACAACAACGTAGAGGTATACATGTCCTTCACCCGGAAGAAGCTGGCCTTTGTCGGCTCCAGGGTCGAGATCAAGGCCGTACGTGGACTGGGATATGAACTGAGGGAAAAAGATGTTTAGCCGCTCCAGAAAAAAGATCATACTGGCGATCATGATCTCACTCATCCTTCTGTTCGCTGTCACCCTGTCCGTGATTATGCTGGCAAGCTACCATGAGATCCGTCGGCAGAGTTCGGAAATGCTGGAACGATATGTGGAGCTTTCTTCTCCCGACCGGCATTCCGAACCAGGAAAAACGCCTGATGTGAAACCCGGCAATCAGGAGCTTCCCGGTCCGGGTCCCCAAAAAGGCGATCCGCCTCCGGATTTGGGGCCGGGTTTCCAGCTGTCCACTTTTTACTCTGTCGTGTTTTCGGAGGATGGCAGCGTACTCTCCGTAAATGACGGAGCGAAAGGGCTGTACAGCGAGGATGAACTGATCTCGATGGCCCGGGATCTGATGACGAAGGGCCAAACCGCAGGACGGCTTCACAACCTGTCCTATCGGATCAGCAGCAAACCGGGATATACACTGGTGGCGTTTATCGACGATACCATGACAGAAAGCGGCATGCGTACGCTGCTGCACAATGTTCTGATCATCGGCGGGGCGTCCATTGTTATTCTGTTCTTTCTATCTCTTGTTTTGTCCAGGCGGATCATCCGTCCCTTGGAAGAAAACGACAAGCAGCAGAAGCAGTTCATCTCGGACGCCGGTCATGAGCTGAAGACACCGGTTGCCGTGATCAGTACCAATGCGGAGCTTCTTTCCAGGGAGGTGGGAGAAAACGAGTGGCTGGCAAATATCCAATACGAAAATGAGCGCATGGGAGATCTGGTGAAGCAGCTTCTGGATCTTTCCAGAGCGGAAAACGCGGAAACGCCAATGGAAGCGGTCGATCTTTCCCGGGTCGTCACCGGTGAAGTGCTTGCTTTTGAAAGCGTCGCGTTCGATCAGGGGAAAACGATCCAAAGCGAAATTGACGAAGGGATCCACGTCACAGGCAATCAGGCCCAGCTGACACAGCTCACATCCATCCTGCTGGACAATGCGGTAAGGCACGGGACAGGAAGTGAGATCGAACTGTCGCTGAAGCATCAGGGCCATATGGCAGTGCTCAGCGCAGTCAACGACGGGGATGAGATCCCTCCGGAGAAACTGGAACATCTCTTTGACCGTTTCTAC
>JAILFJ010000018.1 GCA_024697625.1 Oscillospiraceae bacterium | reverse complement strand
ACTCCGCGAGATAGTCGCTGTAGAGCTGACCATCGCCAACATAGTAGATCACGTGGTAGCCTGCGTAGGATCCGCTCTCACCGTAAACGATCCCGGTATCGCCCGGCTCGTGTCCGCCGAAGCAGAAATCGTTGAACTCAGGCACCATCTGGCCCTGATAGATGTTTTCATAGAGTCCGCCGTTTGTATTTGAGCCCTCATCCTCCGAGTACTGCTCTGCCAGCTCTGCGAAGCTGTCTTCGGTCTTTTCACCCGCTTCAAACTCTGCCAGGATCTCTTCCGCACGTGCTTTGGCCGCTTCCTTGGCTTCATCGGTGTAATTGCCTTCTTCGTCGGCTTCCGCCTTGATCAGAATGTGACGGACGTTCGCTGTGGGATAATGATTGTCATTCCGGTCCAGATACAGCACAACCGTGTAGCCGGAAGCCTCTTCCTCCGCATCCGCGAAAACCTCAATATCGCCCTCCTGACGGGCACTGTCCTTCACCCACTCGGCATACTCTTCGGGGATGTTGCTTCCATAATAGTCGCTGCGCGAGGTAGGAACCGCGCCTTCGACCTGTGAACTTACAGCAGCATCAAAACGCTCCGCAGTATTCTCAATATCGTCGCCATCCTTGTATGCCATGACAATCGCATCCGCGGTCGCTTTTGCTTCTGCACGGGTCTCATCATTGGCAACCGCGTTGACGGTTTCGTTACCTTCCTCGTCCGTTACGGTCTCCTCCGCTGTCTGTGCGGATACATAGTAAATCTCATAATCGAAAATATCCCTGTCGCCGTTCAGTCCCTGATAGTACTCTTCCAGTTCCTCGGCGGTCCAGGAGAGGCTGTCCTGCTTCTCGTTGTATGTCTTGCTGGCAAGAGCCTGATCCAGCGCTGCCTGCCGTACGATATTCGTATTCACACCGCTGCCATAGTTCATGGCATAGAGCTTGTCCGCGCTTCCGTAACCCAGAGATTTTGCCTGTTCCTCGATGCCGGCAAATCCCTCTTTCACCTCTGCGATCTCCTCATCGTCCAGGCTGATGCCATTTTCCTTCGCATAGTCCAGAAGTGCGCGGGTCTGACGGATATCGTTCTTTGCCGCATCCCGGAAATAGTCTCTCCAGGTGCCGCCGTCACCCATGCTGCTCTCCTGGTCGCCGAGCCCGGCCAGACCGAGGCTGGTATCAAGGCCGAGGTAAGACAGGTAGTTTCCGTAGTTATTGACCATCGTAAGGTATTCGTTACCGTAATAATAGTTGGTCTGCGCGGGGCTGTACTTTACACCGTTTGCTGTCAGCGCTGTCGTGGCTGTGTACATGAGTCCGGAGTTCAGCAGTAGGATCGCCGCAATCAGCACGATCACGCCAATGGTTCCCCAAGTCCATTTTTTCTTGGAGGCTGCCTTCTTCTTCGCCTCTTCCTGTGCTGCCAGGGTCTTCTTGTCGGTGCCGGCTTCCCGTGCGGCAATGCGGTTCTTTCTTTCGGTTGATGCACTCATGATTCTCTGTCCTTCTTTTTGTAATTTGGTGCGCCTGAATGATAATGCGTGAAGACGCTTTCTGTCAAGGAAATCCAGCTAAAATTTATATATTATTCAGTTTTCCGCTCGCATAGAGAGGAATGCATTGATAAAGCCGTCCAAATCCCCGTCCATCACATTCTGGATGTTTCCGTTCTCGTACTCCGTCCTATGATCCTTGACCAGCTGATACGGCATGAAGACATAGGAACGGATCTGACTTCCCCATTCGATCTTCATCTGTACACCCTTGATATCGCTGATCTTTTCCAGATGCTCACGCTCTTTGATCTCAGCGAGTCTCGCTCTCAGCATGTTTTTACAGTTCTCCAGATTCTGGAAGTGGCTGCGTTCCACCTGGCTGGAAACAACGATGCCCGTCGGGATATGGGTCAGACGGACGGCCGACGAAGTCTTATTCACCTTCTGGCCGCCTGCACCGGAGGAGCGGAACACGTCCATCTTGATGTCCTCGTCTCTCAGCTCAATCTCCGTATCGTCGCTGATTTCCGGCATAACTTCGACTGCGGCAAAGCTCGTGTGGCGGCGTCCTGCCGCATCAAAGGGTGAAACCCGCACCAGGCGATGGATACCGTGCTCGCTCTTCAAAAATCCGTAGGCGTTTTCCCCCTCAATCATGATCGTCGCGCTCTTGAGACCCGCCTCGTCTCCGTCCAGATAATCCATTACTTTAACCTTGTAGCCGTGCCGGTCTGCCCACATGTTGTACATCCTGTAGAGCATCGCCGCCCAATCCTGTGCTTCCGTACCGCCTGCGCCTGCATGGAAGGTCAGAATCGCGTTGTTCCCGTCGTATTCGCCGGTGAGCAGGGTACTCAGTCTTGTCTCCTCGACCTTCTCTTCAAAAGCTGCATAATCGGTCTGCAGTTCTTCCAGAAGACTGTCGTCATCTTCTTCGATCGCCATTTCACAGAGGGTCATCAGGTCGTCCCAGGCGGAGCAGAGCTTATTATAGTTGTCCCGTTTGTTCTGGAGCGTCTTCAGCCGTTTCTGTACCTTCTGGGACTTCTCGACGTCGTTCCAGAACCCCTCTCTGGAGCTGGCTGTTTCGAGTTCTTCGATCTCCCGCTCTGCAGCATCCAGCTTCAGTGCGCTGCGAAGCATGTCCAGCTTTGGCTTGATACCATTCAGTTTTTGTTTGTACTCTTCAAATTCCAGCATAGCTTCAACCACTTTCGTTATGATTTACTCTCGTTATACACTGTTTCTCTTTTCTGCGTTATGGATTGTCCATAAGAAACAATGACTGCAGCAACCGGTCCGGTTAAGACACGATCCTGCTCACGTCCGGGTGAATCCCAAAGGATTCGTTGTATTCCTCACTCGGCTCTGTGTACACGGTAATCTCATGATCAATGAGACCGTATTTCAGGAAGAATTCCGCAATGGGATTGCCGATATTTGCATTATGCGGCCAGTTTGCCGTGAGGTCCCATGATTTCGGTACCTGGACGGTCACTTCGGTCTCTCCCGCCTCCGCTGCTTCAATGACCTTTCCGTAGATATCATTTTCGATCTTCACTGCAAGTCGGCCGTCGATGAACAGAGGATTGGAATCGGCAAAGGTTAAAAACCTCGTATTGATCATCGTACAGGTAAAAACCAGAACGATCGGGAGAAGGCATGCTGCGACAGGGATCCTTTTCAGGATCTGGCAGATTGCCAGAAGCATCAGGAGAAAAACACAAAAAATGATCGGGAAAATCACCTGAGGTCTTCCGGCATACCCGGGACTGGCCGCGGCGCTCAGGATGAGGATGAAAGCCGTACTGATCCCGCCCCAGACACAGATTCCGCCGCAGGCGTTCAGGAATCGGCGGTTTTCTTTGCTGTCCGCCCGTATTACACAGGCTGCCGTACCGCAGACCACACAGGCTGCCAGTATCAGGCGGAAAAGGAGATTTGTCTCCAGAAGACGCTGGCAGAAGCTCCCTACGGCCATTCTCAGAGAGGAAAGCAGGGATACTCTCCCCTCTGCCGCTGCGGAGACCGCTCCGCCGGCCCGCCCTCCGGTCGCCTCCAGGACTGCTGCCGCGAGCCAGAACAGGACAATTCCGATCAGTACGGCGTTGTCCTTCCAGAATCCTGCTGCTTTGTTTTTCCATGGCTTACGTTTAAAGAGGTTTCTCAGAAACCGGCAGCCCGCATAAGCCGCCAGAATCACACTGCCGAAGAGGTTGGAAAACACGGCGCAGTACAATGCCAGGATCATCACACTCGCATGGAATAAACCTTCCGGTATTCTGACTGCATCCTCCGGCTCAGCCATAAAAACCATGACCAGTGTGCAGCACAGGAGAGCTGGTATGGTGTAGTAGCATATACAGCAGGCATCATAACTGCTGAACATGTGCAGATTCCTGCTGTAGTCCGTCCGAAAGATCAGAAAATGCAGCAGCAGAAAAAGGATGGACAGGCAGCCGGACGAGAAGCTGTCCAAATCAAATCGCTTTTCAAGAAGTCTGCGGAAGGCATATACATATGCCGTGATAAAAGCGCTCAGCAACGCTCCGAGCAGGAACACCTGGCAGTCCACAAAACTGCCGAAGCCAATCCGCGCACAGATTGCCGCGAGATTCCCGCACAGCGGCATCAGAAGCTCCGGGAGCATTCTGGACGGGTTCCAGAATCCGGGGATCGGGATCGCCGGGCGGCTCAAAACCGAGTAGATGACATCGTCCTCATCCATAATGGGGATGGGATGCAGAACAGCGAAAAAGAGAAGCAGCAGGATGTACACCGCAAGAAAGAATACGGCTCTTCCCGCGCGCGATCTTCCGGTCTGCCAGAACATGCCCTTCTCACCTCTCCGTCCAGCACGCAAATTTCTTCATATTATATACAAAAAAGCCTCATTTGGCAATCTGTTTTTTATTTTACCATTTTGATACTTTTTCTCTTCCAATTCTGTCGCATTTATGTTATAGTTATATCGGAACAAAATGGGCTGAGGGAAAAGTAGCGATTTTAGGATGGAGGATTTGTGATTTATGATTTCGCACGGCAAAGAGATCGCAGTTTTCACCGGTAATTCCAATCCCGCTTTGGCGAAGGATATCTGTTCTGAGCTGTTCATCAGCCCCGGTAACTGCAATATTGCGCAGTTTGCCGACGGCGAGTGTTCTGTCTCTGTGTATGAGCCCGTCCGCGGAAAAGACGTCTTCATCGTCCAGTCGACCTGTAAGCCTGTCAATGACAGCCTTATGGAGCTCCTCATTATGATGGACGCCATGCGCCGTGCCTCTGCCGGAAGGATCACTGCAGTAATTCCGTATTTCGGCTATGCGCGGCAGGACCGCAAGGCTAAAAGCCGTGACCCCATCTCTGCCAAGCTTGTAGCCAACCTGATTGCCAAAGCCGGTGCGGACCGTGTTCTGACGATGGATCTCCACGCGGCTCAGATACAGGGCTTCTTCGATATTCCCGTAGACAATCTTCTTGGTTCCCACCTCTTTCTCAAGCACTTTCAGAAGATGTTCGGCAAAGGGAACGAAGACGTCATGGTTGTCTCCCCTGATGTTGGCAGTACCGCACGCGCACGTGCTTTCGCCATGAAGCTTGGCGTCAATATGGCCATCGTTGACAAACGGCGTGAGCGTGCCAATCAGTCTGAAGTCATGAACATTATCGGTTCCGTCGAGGGAAAGATCTGCATTCTGCTTGACGATATCGTGGACACAGCCGGCTCGCTCTGTGGCGCTGCGAAAGCCATCAAGGAGATTGGCGGCGCAAGAGAGATCTATGCCTGCGCCAGTCACGGCGTTCTGTCCGGCCCCGCGCTGCCCCGCATCGAAGAAAGCTGCATCGAACACCTCCTTCTGCTGGACACGATCCCATATCCGAAGGAAAAGCCGCTCATTGACAAGATCAGTTACATCTCCTCTGCCCCCGTCTTTGCGGAGGCCATTCGCCGAATCTATGAGGAAGTCTCGATTGCCAACATGTTTGAGAACTGAATTGCGATGCTGTTTTCTTCCCGTCCGCCTGCCTGGCTGGTCGTCTTTCTTGGAAACCCCGGTCTGAAGTATGAGGGCACCCGTCATAACGCCGGCTTCATGGTTGCAGATGCCCTTTCTGTCAAAAAGGATCTGCGTATTGACCGTGCCCGATTTCGGTCCCTTACGGCCACCTGTCGTTTTGGGGACGTCAGTGCGCTTCTGATGAAGCCGCAGACCTATATGAATCTTTCCGGCGAAGCGGTTTCGCAGGCTGCGCGTTTTTATAAGATTCCACCTGAAAGGATCCTTGTCGTCTCGGATGAGGTGTCACTGCCCGTTGGTTCTCTGAGGGTCCGTCCCAGAGGTTCAGCGGGAGGTCATAACGGGCTGAAAAGCATCATCACGCTGCTCGGCTCAGAAGAGTTTCCGCGTATCCGGCTGGGTGTCGGCTCTCCTCCTCATCCCGATTATGCCATGCCGGACTGGGTGCTTTCGGCGTTTCACGATGAGGATGCCCTTGAGATCCGCAAGGCTGCCGGGCTGGCTGCCGACGCTGTGGACTGCTGCATCACTCATGGGATTGAAAAAGCCATGAATCTTTATAACCGAAAGCCGGGCAGGGAAAAAACCGAAACGGTGTCGGTAAAGGCTCCATAGCGTCAATTATTGTAAATAACTGTCCGACAGGCAGTATTTAAATAATAATCAAAATCATAGTTAAAGGAGGTCACATATGAAGAAGAGCTGTATTGCGATGCTTCTCGCCGGCGGCCAGGGGTCCCGTCTCTATGCTCTGACACAAAATGTGGCGAAACCCAGTGTTCCCTTTGGCGGAAAGTATCGCATCATCGACTTTCCTCTTTCCAACTGCGCCAACTCCGGCATCGATACCGTCGGCGTCCTGACTCAGTACCGCCCGCTTCAGCTCAACAGCTACATCGGTACCGGTCAGCCCTGGGACCTTGACGTGTCTGACGGCGGTGTCTACATTCTCCCTCCGTATCAGAGTGCTGGGGAGAAGGGCTCATGGTTCTCCGGAACTGCCAACGCCATCTATCAGAACATGGCTTTTATTGAATCTTACAACCCTGAAAATGTTCTGATTCTTTCCGGTGACCACATCTACAAAATGGACTATGCCGATATGCTTCGGGAGCATCTCGCCCATGATGCCGCATGCACAATTTCCGTCCTTCAGGTCTCGATGGAGGAAGCCACACGTTTCGGCATTATGAATGTCGGTGAGAGCGGCTATGTCTGTGAGTTTGAAGAAAAGCCCAAGCATCCGAAGAGTGATCTTGCTTCTATGGGCGTCTACATCTTCAATTGGGAAAAACTGCGCGCCTATCTCATTGCAGATGAGAATGACCCGAATTCCAGCAAGGACTTTGGCAAAAACATTATCCCCGCCATGTTGAATGCCGGAGAGAAGCTGTGGCCTTACCGTTTCAAGGGCTACTGGCGCGATGTCGGCACGATCACCAGTCTGTGGGATGCCAATATGGATATGCTCTCCACCACCCTCATCAATCTCTACGATCCTGCCTGGCCGATCAGCTCCAGAAGCCCGGTCTGCCCGCCGACTTATACCGGAGAGCATGCGCACGTCGTCCACTCTATCGTCACAGAAGGCTGTGAGATTGACGGTGATGTCGAGAATTCCGTACTCTCTCCCACCGTCGTGATCGAGAGAGGCGCCAAAGTTCTGTACAGCGTTCTGATGCCGGGCACCGTAGTAAAAGCCGGCGCCACGGTGGAGTATGCGATCATCGGCGAGAATACCGTAATTGAAGCCGGCGCTGTTGTAGGCACTGCTCCGGACGGCTCCGAGGGCTGGGGTGTCGCCACCTGCGGACCGAACGTACACGTAAAGCCCGGTGAGGTCATACCGGCCGGTGCAATGGTATATAGCGAAGAGGAGGTCTGAGAAATGAGCAAGTATCATGGTATTATCTTCGCCTACAGCGATGCGCCTGAGCTTGGCGACCTCACCAGGGAACGAACTGTCGCCTCTCTCCCCTTCTGCGGCCGTTACCGCCTGATCGATTTTGCTCTCTCGTCCATGAAGAATGCCGGCATCACCGACGTCGGTGTTATCATGGCCAGAGATTATCAGTCTCTCCTCGATCACATCGGCAGTGGTAAGGATTGGGATATGAGCCGCCGCTCCGGCGGTCTGCGCATGCTGCCCCCCTTCGGGCTTCCCCATGCCCACAGCGGAAACTACGGCGGGACCATGGAGGCTCTCAATGCAGTGGCTTCCTATATTCACGACATCACAGCCGACCACATTGTTCTCATGCTCGGCAGCCTTCTGGCCAACATTGATCTCAGGGATGTCATTGCCCAGCACGAGACCGGCGGAGCAGAAATCACAGCAATCTGCTCTGACGGGCCTGCGGTAGGACTGAATCACCATTATCTGCTGGATGAAAACGGTTTTGTCAAAGATATCCATCTGTATCAGGGGGATGATCCGAAGGCCCTGAAGAGTCTCGAAGGCTATATCATCCATAAGGATGTCCTCCTGCGTATGATGGAAGAGACCGCTGCGAGAAATCATTATGCCTTCCACAAGCATGCGATTATGGGCTTCCTGGCGGATGGTGGGAAGATGGATGTCTACCGTCATAAGGGCTATGTCTGCGCCATCCGGACGGTCGAGCAGTATTACAAAGCCAGCATGGACATGCTGGTTGCAGAGAATCGTCGTGAGATTTTCCCCACCTCCCGTCCTGTCCGTACAAAGCTCCATGAAGAAGTCAGCAGCTACTTTGGTGAGACAGCAGTCTCCAGAAACAGCCTTGTCGCTGACAACTGTATCATTGATGGCGAGATTGAAAACTGCATCGTCTTCTCCGGATGCCGGATCGGCAAAGGTACCAAGCTGAAGAATTCCATCATTATGCGCGGTGTTACTATCGGTGAGAATGCCAAACTGAACTATCTGATTGCAGATAAGTATGCCCGCTTCTCCGACGGTATGGAGCTGACCGGCAACGCCAAACTTCCGACCGTAGTCCCGAAAGGCACCTCCATCTGATTGATCCATAACTCTGTAAAACCTCCTGCGGTTTCCCACCGCTGGAGGTTTTTTGAATGCTTTCTCTGGGTCATCCGGGAATTCCACATTGAGAATTTCAGCTTGATTTTTTTCCCGTCGGTATGTTATTGTTGCCGTGTTGAAAGGAGTGCTGTGCATGAAGTTTCCCGAGTTTCTGAAGAAGGGCGAGGCAATTGGCTTTGTCGCCCCATCCTTTGGCTGCAACATTGAACCCTACCGCTCTTCCTTCGGCCACGCCATTGAGCGCTTTTCTCAGTTGGGCCACCCCGCTCTTTGCGGGCCGAATGTCTATGCCGGTGACGGGGTCGGAATCAGCACTGCTCCCGAAAAGTGCGGCAGAGAGTTTACCGATATGTATCTCTCCGATGCCTGCAGGGCAGTTCTGTCCTGCGGCGGGGGCGAGATGATGTGCGAGATTCTGAGATTTGTGGATTTTGACACAGTGGCCGCCGCTCGGCCCAAATGGTTCATGGGATACTCCGACAATACCAATCTCAGTTTTCTGCTGCCCACCCTCTGTGACACCGCAGCAATCTATGGTCCCTGTGCCCCTGCCTTCGGTATGGAGCCCTGGCACTCCTCGATTGAAGATGCCTATCGCCTTCTGCGCGGTGAAAAGCTGAGCTCGGAAGGATATCCGCTCTATGAAATCCAGTCGAGAAAGGATGAGGAGCATCCGCTGGAGCCCTACCATTGCACCGAAGCGAGAAGAATCACAGCCTGCGATCCGAAAACCGCTGTTCCCACACAGCGGAGCATCGCCTTCTCCGGCCGGCTGATCGGCGGCTGCCTGGATATTCTGGCAACTCTCTGCGGGACCCGATTTGACAAAGTCTGCAGTTTTACAGAGAGATACAGAGAAGACGGGCTGATTTGGTTTCTTGAGGCCTGCGATCTTTCCGTTTTCGGGATTCGCCGGGCGGTCTGGCAATTGAAGAATGCCGGATGGTTTGAGAATGCAAGTGGGTTTCTGATCGGTCGGCCGCTGGCCGGGCGGGAGGATCAGCTCGGTCTCGATCACATCCGGGCTGTTACAGATATTCTGTCAGAATACCATGTGCCGATTCTTCTGGATACTGATATCGGTCACCTTCCCCCCATGATGCCTCTCATCTGCGGCAGCATGGCCGATGTCAGCTATGACCCTGTCTCGGACGACTTCCGTCTGGAAATGCATCTCCGGTGATGATCCGGATGTTTCCGGCCTGCCTTGATCATTTTAGCTTCTCGCCTGATGCCGAAGCCGGGAAATACAGTCTGTGAAAACAGCCGCTCTCACGGCACTGACCGACGGAACTCCGCTGATGCATGTATTTCTGTACTCGTAGTTTGGGCTCTCGGTCCTCCGCTGTATAAAAAAACTGTGGCGGCGATGTGCTCGCCGCCGTAAAGGTTTCTGACAAAATGCATGCCCGGAGAGAGTTGAATCCCATACTCCGGTCTGATCTTCAGAGTCTCTGACTCTCCGGTGTTTTCAGACCTCGATTTCCATAAAAACTGTTTTCGGAACCAGGCAGTCATAATAAGGTTCCACCTCA
This sequence comes from Oscillospiraceae bacterium, assembly GCA_024697625.1. GTDB lineage: Bacteria > Bacillota > Clostridia > Oscillospirales > Oscillospiraceae > Limivicinus. Next base: position 17,441 of record JAILFJ010000018.1, on the reverse strand, counting down.
TAGAACCCCATGCGCCGATAGAGCGCCAGAGCAGTTTTCAGTCCAGGCAGGGTATCCAGGCGCAGCCATCGGTACCCTGCCGTTTTTGCATCCTCCATGATCTGTCGGACCAGCCGCTCTCCGAGACAGTGACCGCGGAATTCCGGGCGGATATAAAGCCGCTTCAGTTCTGCGTGCAGGGCATCGGATTTTTTCATCCCGACACAACCGGCCAGCGAGTCTTCGATGTAGACCAGATATATTCTTCCTTCCGGCGGAGAGTATTTCTCCTCCAGGCGGGTGATCTCTTCATCATAGTTCTGTTGTTCCAGAGATGCGGTGAAGATCGGGTCCGTTTCCACCAGCAGCTTCGCATATTCCCGATAGAGCGGAATCAGCTCTTCCCGACGCTCCATCGCCGGGATCAGTTTGTATTCACAGGACAAATTGCATTCCTCCAGCAGGTCTTTCACCGTGGACTTATTCCAATTCAGCCGGCTTTGGTTCGTGGTATTCGCATCCCTTGTCGAAGCGGACTTTCTCAGGGGGAGTTTCGAGCAGTTCCGGATGCTCCATATAATGCTTCCAGTCGGAGAAGAAGCGGGCATAATGAGCCCCGGAGCAGACACGTTCGTCCGCTGTGATGCCGATGGGCAGATAACGCTTCATGCGGGTCTCCCCGTTCTCAACCTCTGCGATTTTCTCCGTCGTGCCCATCCCCAGAAAGAGCCCTACATCGCCCCAGTTGTACAGGTGGTGATTCACGTCATGCAGGCCAAGCGATGCGGTATTGGTGATATACATGCCAACATAGAACGGCAGTTCCTCCATCAGGATACCGGGTGCCAGACCGTAGCGGTCCAGAAGGCGCACCAGTCCGACCACCACCGTCGCAAGCCCCGGAACCGCAAACAGGAAGCCCAGCAGCTTATCCACAAAGCCGTCAGGCTGATCGCCCCGGTTTGCTTCCACAGCCGCTGTCATCCGGTCTCGCACATCATAGAGCGTATCCGTCAGATCAAACTTGATCTTTACCACTGCCTCGCCCTTGTCCGCGTCCCCCGGATCCTTCAGGATCGTAAAAGCAGCGGAGCAGTTGTTTCTCGCAAAGAGCTGCTTGTTCATGATAAAACGGTTGATTTCAGGATTCCGGCTCACCGCCCGCACATATGCTGCCACGATGATCTGCATATACGAGATCTGCTCATTCTTTTCTTTTTTCTGCCGGCGTATATACCTGGACAGAATCTCCATATCTGCTCTGTGCTTCAGAAAAACCTGCGCATCACATCGCATCGGCATCACATACGGTGTGATCTTCATCACGGGATCGATACCGCTGATTCTTCGGCCGTCCGGTCGTCTTCCAAACATACTGTTCTCTCCTTTTCGTTACGGGAGCACCCGTTCAAGTCCTCTCTTCAGATATTCATTCCAGAAGGTCCAGTTATGAGCGCCGGGTCCGTCTTCATAGAAGAAGTCGGCCTGCTCCTCTTTCAGAAATCGGCAGAATTCCTGATTCGGCCGATAGAGGTGGTCCTCCGTGCCGATTGCCAGATAAAGGAAGGGTATTTTTCTTCCCTCCGCTCTGAGCCTTCGATACTGCTGCTCCGGATTATTCTCCGAGCAGATGAGCTTCTCCGGATCGCCGAAAACGTCTCGGATCATCGCCTGGGGCATCACACTGTTGGCCCGTCTGCCTGTCTCAGCGATTTCATGTATCACGAATGCGGAAGAGAGCGCAATGCAGGCAGAAAAGGTATCCGGATATACAAAGGCAGTGTGTACCGCACCGTAGCCTCCCATTGAAAAGCCTGCAATCAGGGTTTCTTCTCTTGACAGGCAGCAGCCGAAAACCTTCCGGATATAAGCTGGCAGTTCTTCTCCCACAAAGGAACAGTAATTTCCGCCCTCATAACCTCTGTCGAGATAAAATGAGTTTCCAGCCGCAGGCATGAATACCGCAAGATTGTACTGGATCGCCATCTCCTGTGCAACGCCGCCGTACATCCAGTCGGTATCCGTCCCTGTCAGACCGTGCAGAAGAATCAGGGATCTGGTGGGTCTGTCATAGTGTCTGGGATCCTTTACCTCCGCCATGCTGACATCATTTGGAAGTACAAATGAGAAATTTGCGTGCTGCATGATCGTTCGGGCATGAAATTCCATTCTTCCGCTTGCCATTGCAGTCTGCTCCTTTCCACGGCAGTTGCCGTGTCTGCTATTATGCCAAAAAAAAGGCAGAAGGTCAAGCAGAAGGCATAGAGGAAGACAGGCGCAGTTTTTGCGCGGAATTTGTATACTTAGCACAAATTTTCATGTCAATTTTTGTGAACATTTCGATGTTGTCCCGAATTTCTTTTTTCGTCTTGACAAAGTGCCTCACTCCGTATATGCTTTGGCACAAGATAGAGGCGCGAGATCCATCAGTAAGCTCCAACGTGGGAAGTAGCTTTCCCGGAAGCCGAAAGGGGAGATCGCCGAAGCGGAGAAACAGCAGCTGCGCTCTTCTTCGCTGGGCCGCCGGATAAGATCCTGCGGACTGTCACGCAAGTGGAGCGCTATCGAGTACATCCAATCCGGTCGGGGCCCCGGCTGTCATTTGGTTCAATGTGCCGTAAACGCAACGCTGCGTTTACGGTTTTTGTTTTGCGCCTCTGTCGTAACAAAACACAAGAACAAAACGAAAAGGAGCAGACAACAATGACAAACCGTACATTCAGAAGAATTTCTTCCCTGCTGATGGCCATGGTCATGCTGATAGCCCTCGCCGTCACTGCCAGCGCTGAAAGCGCAGCTCCCTATGAACAGCTCTCTTACCTGAACGGTCAGCTCCGGGTCGGCATGGAGTGCGCCTACGCTCCGAACAACTGGCAGGAGTCTGAGGCCAGCGATACCAACGTCCCCATTGAGAACGTCCCCGGTGCTTACGCAGAAGGTTATGACGTTCAGTGGGCCCGCATCATCGCCGACTACCTTGGTCTGGAGCTGGTCATTGTAAAGATGGACTGGGACGGTCTGATCCCCGCCCTCAATGAAGGCCAGATCGATGCGATCATCGCAGGTATGATGGATACCGCTCAGCGCCGTGAAGCAATCAACTTCTCAACTCCCTATCACTCCACGGTCTATGGGATGATGGTCAACGAGGGCTCCCCCTTTGAGAGCGCCACGAGCATCCAGGACTTTGCCGGAGCCAGTGTCCTTGGTCAGAAGGACACCGCGCTTGACACCGTTATCGATCAGATTCAGGGCGTAAATCATCTGACCGCCGTCTCCAGCATTCCCGATATGATTGCAAGGCTGCAGCAGGGTGCCTGCGACGCCATCACCGTCAATGTGGAGAATGCTCCGGCCTATATGGCAGCAAACCCCGGTTTCCGCCTGATCACCTTCGCCGAGGGCGATGGCTTTGAACTTCCCTCCAAGGGCTCCTGCGTTGGTCTGCGCTATGACGACGACGCTCTGCTCACTCTGGTAAATGAGGCTCTGGCCACAGTGGACCAGGACGCCCGCGATGTGATGTGGGAGACCGCATCCGAAAGCGCTCCCGCCTGAGCCGGGCCGCGTACTCCCGAATCTCTCTCTGAATACGCGAATGGATACCGGCTGGCCCGCAGACGGGTCAGCCGGTTTGCCGGAAGGAAGTTCAGCCATGAATCAACAGTCCAAAGCCACTTTTATCACACGGGATTACCGATATCTCTATCTCGGCTGCAGCCTGATTGCCCTCCTGGGGCTCAGTCTGGTCTACAGTCAGCCGCACCCATACAGCTTTCTCCGTTCTGACGGCGCCCTCGGGATTCTCTGCGCTGTGATCTTCTGGTCTTTTCTTGCTTTCAGCGGTCTGGCTCTGATGATCAAATTTGCCTACTGGAGCAGTTATTCCGACACCGTCATGAGGCATCCCTCTGTCGTACGTGCGAGCCGTTGGGCATCCTATTTTGTCGTTGTTGCCTGTATTCTTGCTCTCATCGACCGGGGCCTGCTCCGTTTTGTCTATACGGTCCAGCTGTGCTCTCAGATGGAGAAGAACCCGCAGGGCTTCGGTTCCTCGATGATCTATATGACTCTGAAGGGCAAGGATATCATTCTCACAGGGATCTGGACGACCGTAAGGCTTGCGCTTCTCGGCACCGCCATTGCGTTTATTCTGGCGATATTCATGGTGTTTCTTCGGATCCAGGAGCCGGACAAACGGGATAACGATTTTGTCAAGGCTGTGAAGTGGCTCGCCAGTCACTTCGCCCGGCTTTATGTCTTTGTCATCCGCGGCACCCCGATGATGGTTCAGGCCCTGATCTTCTATTATTTCGGCTTTAATCTGTTCAAAAAAACCAACATGACCGTGACTGAGATCAACAACGTCTGGAGCTTTTTTATCTCCGGCCTCTGCACAGTTGCTCTGAATTCCACAGCTTATCTGACTGAGGTACTGCGTGGCGGCATTCTTGCCGTGGACAGAGGCCAGACCGAGGCTTCGCGTTCTCTCGGCATGACGAACTGGCAGTCCATGATCCGTGTGGTATTCCCGCAGGCGGTCAAAAACTCCATCCCGGCCATCGGCAACGAGTTTATCATCAACATCAAAGACTCCTCTGTGTTGTCCGTCATCGGTGTCATGGATCTGATGTATGCCACAAAGTCGGTCAGCGGCATCTATTTCCGTTCGCTGGAAATCTATTGTGTCGCCGCTATCCTGTATCTGATTCTGACCTGGCTCTCCTCCCTGCTGCTGAAGTATCTCGGGAAGAGACTGGACATGCCGGTCAAAGGCCTTCCGAGTTCAAATTGAAGGAGCGGTAATCATGGACGAAGTCGTACTGAAAATTGAAAACCTTGAAAAATCTTTCGGTGAGCTTCACGTCCTGAAAGGGATCGACCTGGAGATCAGGAAAGGAGAGGTCGTCTGTATCATCGGCGCATCCGGTTCCGGCAAGTCCACTCTCCTGCGCTGCATCAATCTCCTGGAGGAAGCGGATTCCGGCAGCATCTGGTTTGAAGGCCAGGATCTTATGGATCTTCATGTCAACCTGAATGCTCTGCGTCAGAAAATAGGCATGGTGTTTCAGAGCTTCAATCTCTTTAACAACAAGAACGTCCTGGACAACTGCACGCTCGCACCTGTTACCGTAAAGAAAGTCCCTCGCGCCAAGGCGGAAGAAACCGCAATCCGGCACCTGAAAACCGTCGGATTGGAGGACTTCATCTATGCCGATTCCACCCGGCTGTCCGGCGGGCAGAAGCAGCGCGTTGCGATTGCCCGTGCTCTCTGTATGGAACCCGAGATCATGCTCTTTGACGAACCCACCTCGGCGCTCGACCCTGAGATCGTCGGTGAAGTACTGGACGTCATGAAGGAACTGGCCGCAGAGGGTATGACAATGGTGGTCGTAACTCATGAGATGGCCTTCGCCAGAGAAGTCAGCGACCGTGTCGTGTTCATGGATCAGGGCGTTATCCTTGAGCAGGGCAGTCCGCAGGAAATTTTCGGGAACCCGAAGAACGCCCGAACACGGGAGTTTCTCACCCGTTATCTGGAGGATAAGCAGGAATGAGTTCTGTCTTCGACCATTTCAGCGGCGAATCCCTCTATCCGGATCTCAATGCAGAGCTGGCCGTCTGTCGGCTTTCCGAGGCGATCCGGTGCAGAACAGTCAATCATGCAGACCACAGTCTGACTGATTTTTCGGAATTTGACCGGCTGCAGGACCTCATGCGGAAGAGCTACCCTGCGGTGATGCGTTACGGGCAGTTTGAACTCATTGGTCATGCTGTTCTGATCACTCTCCCTGGCTCGGATCCATCGCTCCTTCCCTGTCTCTACATGTCCCACCAGGATGTGGTACCGGTTGTTCGCGGTACGGAACGGGACTGGTGCCATGGCGCGTTTTCCGGCGAGGTCGCCGACGGCTACATCTGGGGCCGCGGCACGCTGGATATCAAAGAGATGGTCTTCGGCATTCTGGAGGCAGCGGAGTATCTGCTGAGCAGAGGAAGCGTGTTTCGCAGGACAGCGTATCTGGCCTTTGGCGACGACGAGGAGACACTCAATCTCGGGGCGCTTGCCATTGCAGAAACATTGGAGCGCCGCGGTGTACGCCTGGAATTTGTGCTGGACGAGGGCGGTGGGAAAATTGAAGATGCCGCTCCTTTTGGTGCTCCCGGTGTCAGTATCTCGATGATCGACCTGATGGAAAAGGGCTATGCGGACCTTGAGCTTTCGGTGGAAAGCGAGGGCGGACATTCCAGCCGGCCTTACGGCGGAAGCTCTCTTGAACACCTTGCCAGAGCCATCAGCGCAGTCTGCGACCATCCCTTCCCCGCCCGGATGCCGGAACCTCTGATTTCCTGTTTTGAGGCACTTGCTCCCTATGTTACGGATGAGCCCCTGCGCAGTCTGGTTTCGGATGTCCGCGGGAATACTCAGGCAATCGCAGAATACTGCATGCGGTCAGACCTGCTCTTCCCCTTTGTGACGACTACGATTGCGCCTACCATGATTGAAGGCGGGAGCGCCGCATGTAATGTCCTTCCCCAGAACATGCGGGCTGTCATCAATTTCCGTCTCAATCAGGGCGACACCGTTGATCAGATCATGGCACACTGTCGGTCCGTCATCTGTGACGACCGTGTAAAGCTCCGCTATCTGCAGGCCAACGACCCTTCTGCGGTTGCCAGAAGCAACGGCTACGGGTATCGAAAGCTCACAGAAGCTCTATCACCTTTTTATCCGAATGTGGTTTTTGTCCCCTCTCTGACGGTCGGAGCAACAGACGCACATCAGTATGAGCGGCTGAGTGACAGCTGTCTGCGCTGCAGCCCATTCATGGCAGAAGCCGAGGAAGTACGGACGGGTGTCCACGGAACCAATGAGAGACTCTCCATACGTTCCTATCTCCAGGGCATCCGTGTTCTGATCCGGCTTATGGAACTGGCAAACGCAGAGCCTTAGCAGATGCAGTCGGATCAGGAATTTTTACAGAACGGAGGACGCAGCGATGCAGAACGCTTTTATTTTTCTCATGATCTTTGGAGCAGCACTTCTTCTCACCGCTGCCTGTATCGCCTTTTCAAAGGACCCCAGGCAGTCTCCTTTTCTCGGCAGAAGCGTCGGTATTGAAAAAAAGAGTAAGGAAGAAGCCCGAAAACAGGCCCGAGAAGTTGCCGGCTGTGTGGCAGCTGTAGGCTTGGCATTGGTTATCTATTGTCTGATCGGTATTATCCGGGGCGTTTAATAACAGCATCGGTTCCTTTCGGAGTGCAAAGACTCTGTCAGTGCAGTCTTTGCATGTCTTGTGTTATTCAGACAGCCGTGTTATAATGCAGGTACTATGAAAGGAGGCACAGATATGAAAAAATTCATTGCTGAACTTTTCGGTACCTTTACCCTTGTCGTTCTCGGCTGCGGCACTGCCATGCTTGTCGGATGCGACGCTGCTTCCGGCAGCGGATATCTTCTGACTGCATTCGCTTTCGGTCTCTCCATCGTGGCCATGGCCTACAGCATCGGTAACATCTCCGGCTGCCATATCAATCCGGCCGTCTCCCTCGGAGTACTGCTCAGCGGCGGTATGAGCATTGGTGAATTCATTCTCTATGTAATCGCACAGTGCATCGGTGCGCTTGGAGGTTCGGCACTCCTCGCCGCCGTTTTCGGCATGGGCGGTGTCAAGGACATGACCGGAGGTCTCGGCACAAACGGACTTGCCGGAGTTGGCGGCAACGCGGTCTGCGGTCTGATCGTCGAGATTGTCCTCACGTTTATCTTCGTCCTGTGCATTCTCGGTGTGACCTCAAAGAAGGCCGGGCACGGCTCTTTCGCGGGGCTTGTCATCGGCCTTACCCTTACCGGTGTCCATATCCTTGGGATCGGTCTGACCGGCACCTCTGTAAACCCTGCCCGCAGCTTTGGTCCCGCGCTTGTGGCAATGCTGAACGGCAATGCTGCCCCGATGTCCTGCCTGTGGGTCTTCATAGGCGGCCCCTTTGTCGGTGCCGCAATTGCCGCGCTGCTCTACAGGCTGCTCGAGACGGATTGATCTGCTGGCGGCATTTTTCACTCTCTTAGAAAGAATCCCCGGACAAAAGCTGTCCGGGGATTTCAATTACTGTTCAGTTTTCGCTCTGTTTTTCAGACGAGCTCGATCACGGCCATCTCAGCAGCATCGCCGCGGCGGGTGCCGATCCGGGTGATCCGGGTATATCCGCCGTTACGGTCGGCATACTTCGGAGCCACTTCATCAAAAACCTTCTTGGCAACGTCCTCTCTCGTGATGAAAGAGAGCGCCTGACGGTAGGACGCCAGATCCTTCGCCTTGCCAAGGGTGATCATCTTCTCGGCCATCGGTGCGATCTCTTTTGCGCGGGTGACGGTAGTCTCCATGCGGCCCTTATCCAGAAGGTCTGTGACCTGCTGACGGAGCATCGCCATGCGCTGCGCGGTCGTCCTGCCGAGTTTTCTCGTTCCAGGCATAGTGTATTTCCTCCTTACCGGTTATTATGCGGGTTCTTCATCGGCCAGTTTCAGGCCCATCTGGTTCAGCTTGTGCTCCACTTCCTCCAGGGACTTGCGGCCGAGGTTACGAACCTTGATCATCTCATCCTGGGTCTTGCTGACCAGGTCGCCTACGGTGTTGATATTGGCACGCTTCAGGCAGTTAAAGCTTCTCACAGACAGATCCAGCTCTTCAATCGTGATGCTCAGCAGATCGTCCGTTTCCGTCTCATCCGAATCCGTGAGAGGCACGGGAGGATGGTCGAGATTCTCGGAGAGGTCGGTAAAGAGCGTGAAGTGGTCGCAGAGAATCTTGGCTCCCAGCGAAACCGCATCCCGCGCGGACATCGTTCTGTCAGTCCATACCTCCAGAGTCAGCTTGTCGAAGTCTGTCTGGTTACCGACACGTGTATTCTCAACGCTGTAGTTCACCTTGAGAACCGGTGAATAGATCGAGTCGACAGGAATGGTGCCCAGCGGCAGTGAGGGGTTCTTGTTCCGATCGGCAGTGACATAGCCCCTGCCGTGATCCAGAACCATCTCCATGCTGAGGGCGCCTTCCTTGCCGAGGGTGGCAATGACCTGATCGGGGTTGAGAATCTCAACCTCTGCATCCGGGCGAATGTCTCCTGCGGTGATGACACCTTCTCCCGAGGCCTCGAGATACACTGTTTTCGGGCCGGTGCTGTGGAGCTTTGCGATAATGTCTTTGACGTTGAGAATGATCTCGGTCACATCTTCCTTAATTCCGGGAATCGTCGAGAATTCATGCATGATTCCAGCGATCTTGACGCTGGTGACAGCCGTGCCCGGAAGGGAAGAAAGCAACACCCTGCGAAGAGAGTTTCCAAGTGTTGTACCGTAGCCGCGCTCCAGCGGTTCGACAACAAACTTGCCGTACGCGCTGTTATCGGGGGTTTCGATGCACTCGATGCGCGGCTTTTTTATTTCAATCATATGGTATCATTACCCTCCTTATTATTCTTTCGCCCTGAACCGAAAGGGCGAATCGCGGTATATCCTTGCTGCGTTCGAGGGTCTCTGAATTACTTGGAGTACAGCTCGATGATGAGATGCTCTTCGACCGGGAATTCGATATCCTCTCTGGTCGGTGCGGCAACAACTTTGCCTACAAGGTTCTGCTTGTCAAACTCCAGCCATTTCGGAAGAACCACGGTGGAATTTGCCTCAACATTCTCCTTGAACCGCTCGATCTTACGGCTGGCTTCTCTCAGCTCGATGACCATGCCGGGCTTGACCTGATAGCTCGGAATGTTGACCTTCTTGCCGTTCACGGTGAAGTGACCGTGGTTGACAAGCTGGCGCGCTTCTCTGCGCGTGCTGGCATATCCGAGACGGAAGATGACGTTGTCCAGACGGCTCTCAAGCTGAATCAGAAGGTTGTCGCCAGCCTTGCCGGGCATGCGGACGGCCTTCTCATAATAACCGAGGAACTGCTTTTCCAGTACGCCATAGATGAACTTGACCTTCTGCTTCTCCTGAAGCTGGGTCGCATATTCGGACTTCTTACGGCGATTCTGCGTATTGGAGTTTCTGGTGGTTACTTTCTTGTTATAGCCCATAACGGCAGGGCTGATGCCGAGTGCCTTGCAGCGCTTTGCAATCGGCTGCGTATTCTTTGCCATGTGAGTTCCCTCCTTCTCTTATACGCGGCGACGTTTCGGAGGACGGCATCCGTTGTGCGGGATGGGAGTCACATCCTTGATCATCGTCACTTCAAGTCCTGCTGTCTGCAGTGCACGGATCGCAGCTTCACGACCGGAACCGGGGCCCTTGACGAAGACTTCGACTGTCTTCAGGCCGTGTTCCATAGCGGCCTTGGCCGCGGTCTCCGCTGCAGTCTGGGCGGCGAAGGGGGTAGACTTCTTGCTGCCACGGAAACCGAGTCCGCCGGCGGAAGCCCAGGAGATGGCATTGCCCGCGGTATCGGTCACGGTGACCATGGTGTTATTGAAGGAAGAGCTGATATGAACCTGGCCCTTTTCAATATTCTTCCGCTCTCTGCGACGGGTACGGACTTTCTTCTTGCTGTTGTTCGCTGCCATGTTTCATATCCCTCCTTTACTTCTTCTTATTCGCAATCGTACGTTTCGGTCCCTTACGGGTGCGCGCATTGGTCTTGCTTCTCTGACCGCGTACGGGCAGGCCTCTGCGATGACGAAAGCCGCGATAGCAGCCGATCTCGGTGAGGCGCTTGATGTCCAGCGCAGTCTGACGGCGCAGGTCACCTTCTACGATATAACCGTGGTCAATGCACTCACGGAGTTTGGATTCTTCCTCGTCGGTGAGATCTTTCACACGGGTGTCGGGATTAATGCCGGTGGCTTCCAGAATTTTCTTTGCGCTGGTTCTGCCAATCCCGTAGACATAGGTGAGACCGATTTCGATTCTCTTGTCTTTCGGCAGGTCAACGCCGGCTATACGTGCCATAGGTGTTTCTTCCTTTCAGATTTGATTATTAAGCTTATTCCCGCCGGAGGGGAGCCTTTTTTTGATTAACCCTGTCTCTGCTTGTGCTTGGGATTCTCGCAGATGACCATGACTTTGCCCTTGCGCTTGATGATCTTGCACTTCTCGCACATGGGCTTAACGCTGGGACGCACTTTCATGGTTAACCCTCCTTCGTGTTGGGCGGTCGGTTTACTGTCTGGGGATTTACTTGGAACGCCAGGTGATCCGGCCCCGGGTCAGATCGTAAGGACTCATCTGGACCGTGACCTTGTCGCCGGGCAGGATGCGGATGAAATTCATGCGGAGCTTGCCGGAAATGTGAGCCAGTATGGTGTGCCCGTTGCCGATGTCCACCTGGAACATGGTGTTGGGCAGAGATTCCACGACTGTGCCTTCCAGCTCGATAACGTCGTCTTTCGCCATAACAGTCCCTCCTTAAATGTCGTCGGCCATGGTGAGGATCTCGGGCTCACCGTCGGTGATCAGGATCGTGTTTTCGTAGTGGGCCGCCAGGGAATGATCCACGGTGACCACGGTCCAGCCGTCGGGCAGGATACGTACCGCGTAATCCCCGGCGCAGATCATGGGTTCCACGCAGATCGTCATCCCCTTTACCAGCCGCGGGTTGCCCCGGGCTCCGGCCCCGTGGGCCGGCCGGTAATTGGGGACCTCGGGAGGCTCGTGCATTCCCCGCCCGATGCCGTGACCCACAAAGTCACGGACCACGGAGAAGCCCTCGCTCTCCACACAGTGCTGTACCGCCTCGCTGATATCGTAGATGCGGTATCCGACCTTTGCGAACTTTATCCCTTCGAAGAAGGCCTTCCGCGCCGTTTCCATCAGGCGCCGCGCCTCTTCGCTGACTTCCCCGCAGGCATAGGTGCCTGCGCAGTCCCCCACGTAACCCTTCCAGGTCACGCAGAGATCCACGGAGACGATGTCCCCGTTGTGAACGATCCGTTTTCCCGGGATCCCGTGGATCACCTCGTCGTTGACGGAAATGCAGGTAGCTGCCGGAAAGCCCTCATAGCCGAGGCAGCTGGGCTTGCCCCCGTTTTTGACGATGTATTCGTGCACGGCCCGGTCGATCTCTTTGGTGGTGATCCCGCTGCGAATGGCTTGACGACCGATGCTGCGGGCTCCGGCGGTGATTTTCGCCGCGGCCCGCATCATCTCGATCTCTCTGCCGGATTTGATCGTAATGACTTCAGGCATGGATCAGTTTTCAAGCACCCGGAGGATCGCCGCTGTCGTGGCTTCGATGCTGGGCTGATTGTCTACGCTGCGCAGCTTGCCGCGCTTTTCGTAGAAGGCTTTGAGCGGCTCGGTCTCCGCATGGTAGACCGCCAGGCGCCGGCGCACCGTGTCCGGCGCGTCGTCCGCCCGGATCCCCAACTCGCCGCCGCAGACGTCGCAGACATTCTCCTGCTTCGGCGGATGGTTGACGACATGGAAGGGCGCGCCGCACTTCTTGCAGACGCGGCGTCCCGCCATGCGCTCCACGATGACCTCGTCCTCCACCTCGATGGACAGGGCGACGTCCACGTCGATGCCGCTCTCCTCCATGGCCTCCGCCTGGGGGATGGTGCGGGGCACGCCGTCCAGGATATACCCGCCGGCGCAGTCCGCCTCGGCCACCCGCTCCTTGAGGATCCCCATGATGACGTCGTCGGGGACCAGCTGGCCGGCGTCCATGAAGGCCTTGGCCTTCCGTCCCACGGGCGTGCCGTTTTTGATGGCGGCACGGAGGATATTGCCGGTGGAGATGGTGGGGATGTCCCATTTCTTGCTCAGGATCTCCGCCTGAGTTCCTTTGCCCGCTCCGGGGGCTCCCAGAAGAATCAGCTTCATGGTCGTCACTCCTTATTCCAGGAATCCCTTGTAATGGCGCATGAGCATCTGGCTCTCCAGCGCCTGCACGGTCTCGATGGCAACGCCCACCACGATGATGATGGAGGTGCCGCCCAGGGAGATGCCCGTGTCAGCGGCCGCCTTGGAGCAGGCGCTGATGATGATGGGCACGCAGGCGATGATGCCGAGATAGATGGCGCCGAACAGGGTCACCTTGTTCAGGACCTTCTGAATGAACTCGCTGGTGGGCTTGCCGGGACGGTAGCCCGGGATGAACCCGCCGTTCTTCTTCAGGTTGTTGGCCACTTCCACGGGGTTGAACTGGATGGTGGCGTAGAAGTAGGAGAAGAACAGGATCAGCAGGAAGTAGATGACGGCATAGGGAATGGTGCTGGAGTCAAAGGTGCGCATAAACCAGCTGTCCTGACTGCCGCCGCACAGCAGAATGATGGTGGCGGGCAGAGAGGCGATGGACTGGGCAAAGATGATGGGCAGCACGCCGGACATGTTCACCTTCATGGGAAGGTGGGTCGACTGGCCGCCGTACATCTTCCGGCCCACCACGCGCTTGGCGTATTGCACCGGGATGCGGCGCTCCGCGTCGTTGACGATGACGATCAGGACGATCATCGCCAGAGCGCCCAGCAGCATCAGGATCGTGGCGATCCAGGAGAGGGAGCCCGCGGCGGCCTTGGCAAGCAGGTTGCCCACGCCCCGGGGGAACCGGCTGACGATGCTGGCAAACAGGATGATGGAGATGCCGTTGCCGATGCCGAACTCGGTGATCTGCTCGCCCAGCCACATCACCAGGGCGGAGCCGGCGGTAAAGGTCATCACGATGACGATACCGGCCCACACCAGGGGAGCGTCCGAAGCCAGCAGGTTGTTGCGGTGCATCAGCACGAAGTACGCGTAGCCCTGGAGAAGACCGATGCCCACGGTGGAATACCGGGTGATGGCCGCGATCTTCTTCCGGCCCTCTTCGCCGCCTTCCTTGCTCAGCCGCTCCAGCGCGGGGATGGCGATGCACAGGAGCTGGATGATGATGGAGGCGTTGATGTAGGGCTGGATGCTCAGGGCGAAGATGGTCGCCATGGAGAACGCGCCGCCGGACATGGTGTTGTAGAGGCCCAGGACCGTGTTCTGCAGAGTCAGGAAATACTGAGAGAGTGCGGCCGTGTTCACATAAGGCACGGGCACGGCGTTGCCGAGCCGGTAGAGAAGGACGATGAACAGCGTGAAGAGGATCTTCCGGCGCAGTTCGTCGATCTTCCATGCGTTACGGAATGTCTGGAGCACTTACACCACCTCGGCCTTTCCTCCGGCGGCTTCGATCTTCTCCTTGGCGCCGGCCGAGAAAGCACTGGCCTTGACGGTGAGCTTCTTGGTGATCTCGCCGTTGCCAAGGATCTTCACGCCGTTGACACATTTGGACAGGATGCCTTCCGCCAGGAGGATGTTGGCGTCCACCTCCGCGCCGTCCTCAAACACGTTGAGGGCGGAGATGTTCACGCTCTCCAGGGGCTTGGCAAAGATGTTGTGGAAACCGCGCTTGGGGATCCGGCGGGCCAGAGGCATCTGGCCGCCTTCGAATCCGATGCGGACGCCGCCGCCGGAGCGCGCTTTCTGGCCCTTGTGGCCGCGGCCGCCGGTCTTGCCGTTGCCGGTGCCGATGCCTCTTCCCTTGCGCTTGGCAACCTGGGTGCTGCCTTCCGCGGGGGACAGTTCGTTCATAAACATAGTCGGGCCTCCTTATTCTTCCGTCACCTGCAGCAGGTAGCCGATCTGGGCGATCTTGCCGCGGGTCTGGGGATTGTCGGGCTGGGTCGTCTCGTTGCCGATCTTGTAAAGACCCAGGGAGTTGGCAGTGGCGATATGCTTATCCAGTCTGCCGTTCAGGCTCTTGACGAGCTTGATCTTCAGATTTGCCATCACTCTTCCTCCTTACGCCTTCAGCTCGTCGGCAGCCTTGCCGCGGACGGCGGCCACCTCGGCGGCATCCCGCAGAGACAGCAGTCCTTCCATGGTGGCGGAGACGACGTTGTTGGGGTTGTTGGAGCGCAGGCTCTTGGCACGGATGTCCTTGATGCCCGCGGCTTCCATCACCGCACGCACGGCGCCGCCGGCGATGATGCCGGTACCGGGGGCGGCGGGCTTCATCAGCACGCGGCCGGCGCCGAAGGCGCCCAGGACCTCGTGGGGGATGGTGGTGCCCGACAGGGTGATGGTGTGCATGTTCTTCTTGGCGTCCTCGATCCCCTTGCGGATCGCTTCGCTGACCTCGCCGGCCTTGCCCATGCCGTAGCCCACCTTGCCCTTGCCGTCGCCGACGACCATGAGCGCGGAGAACTTCATGACACGGCCGCCCTTGACGGTCTTGCTGACGCGGTTGAGGGAAACGACCTTCTCAATGAGCTCGGGACCCTCTTCACGGCCGCGGCGGTTGTCGCGGCGATCGTTGTTGTAAGCCATAATTCGTTTCCTCCTCCCGCTTAGAACTTCAGGCCGCCCTCGCGGGCAGCTTCGGCCAGAGCCTGGACGCGTCCGTGGTAGATATAGCCGCCGCGGTCAAAGACCACGTCCTCGATGCCCTTCTTCAGAGCACGCTCGGCGATGGCGGCGCCGACCTTCTTGGCTCCCTCGACATTGCTGCCGCGGCCGTCGAAATCCTTCTCAACGCTGGAGGCGGCCACGAGAGTGGTGCCGTTCACATCGTCGATGATCTGCGCATAAATGTTGCTCTCGCTGCGGAACACGCACAGACGGGGACGCTCCGGGGTGCCGGAGATCTTGCCGCGGATGCGGGTGTGCCGCTTCTGGCGCTGAGCAGCAGTATTCGGTCTGTTAACCATTCAGGCGTACCTCCTTATTTCGCACCGGTCTTGCCTTCTTTGATGCGGACGACCTCGCCCTGATAGCGGATGCCCTTGCCCTTGTAGGGCTCGGGGGGACGCTTCTTGCGGGTGTCAGCAGCAAACTGGCCGACCTTCTGCTTGTCCATGCCCTTGATGATCACGTGGTTGGCGTCGGGGACCTCGATCTCGATCCCGTCGATCTCGGGAACGATGACCTGATGGCTGTAGCCCAGGTTCATGACCAGGTTCTTGCCTTCCTTGGCGGCACGGTAGCCCACGCCCTGGATCTCCAGAGCCTTGGAGAAGCCCTGGGTGACGCCGATGACCATATCGTTCACCAGAGTACGGGTCAGGCCGTGCATGGCGCAGCTGCGCTTTTCATCGTTGGGACGCTTGACGTGGAGGGTGCTGCCCTCGAGCTCCAGGATCATCGCGGGATCGACGTCGCGCTCCAGCGTGCCCTTGGGGCCCTTGACGGAAACGTGGCTTCCGTCGATCTTGACTTCCACTCCGGCGGGGATGGCGATGGGAGCTCTTCCGATTCTAGACATATCGTTTCTCCTCCCTTACCACACGAACGCCAGGACTTCGCCGCCGACGTGCTCGGCACGGGCCTGCTTGTCGGTCATGATGCCCTTTGAGGTGGAGATGATGGCGATGCCCAGTCCCTTCAGGACGCGGGGCAGCTCATCGGCGCCGGCGTACACGCGCAGGCCGGGCTTGGAAACGCGCTTCAGGCCCTGGATGGCCTTCTCCTTGCCGGGGAGATACTTCAGCGTGATGCGGATGACGCCCTGGGTGCCGTCGTCGATCAGCTGATAGGACTTGATGTAGCCCTCGTTCAGCAGGATGTCGGCAATGGCCTTCTTCATCTTGGAAGAGGGGACGTCGACGGTCTCGTGCTTGGCGGTGCCGGCATTCCGGATGCGGGTGAGCATGTCGGCAATGGGATCGGTGATTTGCATTGAGTGATATCCTCCTTGTTCAGAGTTACCGGTCTCCCGGTTCAGGCGGCGAGGTTCCGCGGCAATGCTTGATTGCCCGCGGCCTTTCGCCATCCTTTTACAAATTTGTTTTGCCCCCCGCGTCTACCGCAGGCGAAGCTATTTTTCCGTCAGGTTAAGCGGGAGCGACGACGCTGTATGGTCTATACCGCGAGGAGCTCCCGCGACACATGACGGGAAAAGGGCAAGCCCCTGATTACCAGGAAGCTTTCTTAACGCCGGGGAGCTGGCCCTTGTAGGCCAGCTCCCGGAAGCAGATCCGGCACACGCCGTAGTCACGCAGATAGGCGTGGGGGCGGCCGCAGATCTTGCAGCGGTTGTAGCGACGGGTGGAGAACTTGGCAGGACGGGCCTGCTTGAGCTTCATGGAAGTCTTAGCCATTTCTTTTCTCCTCCTTAGTCGTTGGCGAAGGGAGCGCCCAGAGCGCGGAGCAGCTCGCGGGCCTCTTCGTCGGTGTTGGCGGTGGTGCAGATGGCGATGTTCATGCCCCGGAGCTTTTCGATCTTGTCGTACTCGATCTCGGGGAAGATGATCTGCTCCTTCACGCCCAGGGAGTAGTTGCCCCGGCCGTCGAAGGCGTCGGGGGAGATGCCGCGGAAGTCACGCACACGGGGCAGGGCCACGTTGAACAGACGATCCAGGAACTCCCACATGCGGTCCTGCCGCAGGGTGACCTTCACGCCCACCTTCATGCCCTCGCGGAGCTTGAAGTTGGCCACGCTCTTCCGGGCCACGGTGGCCACGGCGTGCTGACCGGTGATGGCGCTGATGTCCTTGATGAC
>JAILFJ010000017.1 GCA_024697625.1 Oscillospiraceae bacterium | reverse complement strand
ACTCCGCGAGATAGTCGCTGTAGAGCTGACCATCGCCAACATAGTAGATCACGTGGTAGCCTGCGTAGGATCCGCTCTCACCGTAAACGATCCCGGTATCGCCCGGCTCGTGTCCGCCGAAGCAGAAATCGTTGAACTCAGTCACCATCTGTCCCTGATAGATGTTTTCATAGAGTCCGCCGTTTGTATTTGAGCCCTCATCCTCCGAGTACTGCTCTGCCAGCGCTGCGAAGCTGTCTTCGGTCTTTTCACCCGCTTCAAACTCTGCCAGGATCTCTTCCGCACGTGCTTTGGCCGCTTCCTTGGCTTCGTCGGTGTAATTGCCTTCTTCGTCGGCTTCCGCCTTGATCAGAATGTGACGGACGTTCGCTGTGGGATAATGATTGTCATTACGGTCCAGATACAGCACAACCGTGTAGCCGGAAGCCTCTTCCTCCGCATCTGCGAAGACCTCAATATCACCTTCCTGGCGGGCAGTGTCCTTCACCCACTCGGCATACTCTTCGGGGATGTTGCTTCCATAATAGTCGCTGCGCGGGGTAGGAACCGCGCCTTCGACCTGTGAACTTACAGCAGCATCAAAACGCTCGGCAGTATTCTCAATATCATCGCCATCCTTGTATGCCATGACAATCGCATCAGCAGCCGCTTTTGCTTCTGCACGGGTCTCACCGTTGGCAACTGCATTGACGGTTTCGTTGCCTTCCTCGTCCGTTACGGTCTCCTCTGTCTGTGCGGATACATAGTAAATCTCATAATCGAAAAGATCCCTGTCGCCGTTCAGTCCCTGATAGTACTCTTCCAGTTCCTCAGCGGTCCAGGAGAGGCTGTCCTGCTTCTCGTTGTATGCCTTGCTGGCAAGAGCCTGATCCAGCGCTGCCTGCCAGGCGATCTTCGTTGTCACACCGACACCGTAGTTCATGGTATAGAACTCGTCGGCACTGGCATAGCCGAGGGATTTTGCAGTTTCATCCATGCCCTCAAAACTCTTATTCACTTCTGCGATTTCTTCTTCACTCAGAGTGATGCCATACTCTGCAGCATAGTCCAAAAGTGCGCGAATCTGACGGATATCGTTCTTTGCCGCATCACGGAAATAATCTTTCCAGGTGCCGCCGTCACCCATGCTGCTCTCCTGGTCGCCGAGCCCGGCCAAACCGAGGCTGGTATCAAGACCGAGATAAGACAGGTAGCTCCCGTAGTTATTGACCATCGTGAGGTATTCGTTTCCGTAGTAATAATTGACCTGAGCAGGACTGTATCTGACCTTATTAACTATTAGTGCGGTTCCCGTAGAATATGAATCCAGCAGCCAATCATTCGCATCAACATAAGTATACTTTAGTCCGCGGGTTTTGCAGTATTCTGCAGCATAGCTGTTCCTGGTAACAGTAAAAAAGATATCATTGAATGTTTGAAAGGCATTGTTGCCAATATAGATTACACTTGCCGGAATCGTAACGTCATTTACACCCGAACTTAAAAATGCTGTTTCACCTATGAACTCTACAGTCTCTGGGATTACAACACGGTTCAGATTCTTGCAATCGGAAAAGGCTGATCCACCAATTTCTACTGTTCCGTATGGAATACTGTAACTCTCTGATAACAGCGTCGCTGGGTAGCAAATGAGCGTTTTTTTGTCTTTTGAGAACAGCGCGCCCTCAATTACCGTCAAGCTTGGATTGCTCTCCGAGACATCAAACTCGGTAAGACTAGTACAATTGGAAAATGGGTTTGAACCGATCACCATCTGTGAATCAGGTATATTGATACTTGTCAACTCTGTGCAGCTGCCAAAGGCCGTATCACCAAGTTGTCGCAACCCAGAGGGGAGTGCTACATGTTCCAAGCCACTCCTAAAAAAAGCCATATTTCCAATAGACTCTACGCGGCCAGGAATTACAACGTGTTTTAATTGCGTTGCTCCATAGAATGCTCGGAAACCAATTTGTTTTAAACTGTCCGGGAAAGATATCTCAGCCAGCTTATCACAGGAGTCAAATGCACGATCTCCCACAATCAAAATCCCGTTGGGGATACGGTAGCTCTCTTCCTGTAATGTGTATGGGTAAGCTATAAGACGTTTATCCGGCTTTGAAAATAAAACATGGTCTATGATAGCCAGATAGGTCTGTTCAGGAGTAATATCTATCGTCTCAAGGTTCTTACACAAGGTGAATGGATTCGCACCTACAGAGGTTACGGAATCAGGAATCGAAATACTGTTCAAGTTCGAACAGCTCATAAATGCTGTATCACCGATGGTTGTAACGCTTTCCGGGATAATAACGGTTTCGAGTGAATGGCACCCGCCAAATGCACTGCCACCTATGATTCTTACTCCTTGTGGAATCTCATATACTTCTTCTGCTAAGCCCGCGGGATAGCAGATCAGCCTCTTATCGGTTTTGGAGAAAAGCGCTTCATCTATCTTGGCAAAAAAGGGATTCTCCACCGAAATCTCTATCGATGTCAATTTTGAACAGCCCGCAAACGGGTTTTCTCCCATATACGAAAGGTTGTCAGGGAGATGTACTGTTTCTAGCGAGCTGCAGGCATTTATAGCCCAATCATCCAGTCGTTCTAAAGTTTCTGGAATAATCAGATGTTTTAGCTTCTGGCAGAAAATGAATGCCTGTCTTCCAATCGCTGTAACCTTAATCCCGTTTATGGTTTCCGGTATATATACAGTTTCTTCGTCTCCATTATAACGACTGATCTGAGCAGTTCCATCTGTAAGAATAAAGTACTCATAATCACCACTGTTATAATTGTATTCTATATATTCTGCATTTTCTGCGTCTGAACTTGTTCTTAAACCGGGTAGCAAAGTCAGAATAAGCAGGATAGAAATAAGCCTTTTCATATTTGCAGAATTAACAAAAGATAAGCTTACCATTGAATTGTCTATCTCCTCTCCATTATCATTTTTTCAAAATGTCCCTGCTGATCTGCTCCTTATAAACCCCAAGACATCGTGATCTGCTTCTATACCGGCAGGATCCACTGTCTTTATCTTTTTTCGGCAGTAGAATAAGACTTCATATTGATATCATCTTATTTCATAGCTATTAAATTACACAATTGCCTTGGCGTTTTCCGCACTTTCTCAAACGCTTTTGCAAGTTACCGGCAAGTTAAACCAAGTCCGTATTTCTTGCGCTTCCTGCACGTTCTCAGACATTTCTGCAAGTTACCGGCAAGTTAAACTATGCCCACACTGGAATATACTTCATGTATCTGGGTGCTGTGTCCGGATCAAACGGTCGTATCAATCCTTCATCTGTTGCTTCTTTAATGAGCCGGGATGCCGTCCCGGAAGAGGATTCCTTTAATCCAAATCGCGTCCTGAGAGAACTGTTTGTAAGATACTCCCCTTGAAGGAAGCGAATACACGCGTGAAGATAACAGCCCCATAATCTATCCTCATTGGAAAGGTCGGAAAACTTTACCTCCGAAAATAACGTGGCCTTTGAGCTTTCCTCATATACTTCCATTCTCGGCGCAGGAAGCTGCTGAAGTTCACAGGCAATGACAGACTTATCCCAGCCAGTTCCAAGTTCTTCACAAATGCCCATTCGGCGCATCATAGCAGAGAGTTTTTCATTCCTTGATCTCGGTGGAGTATCTACAATTCTAAACACATCGACTAATGGCCTGCCAGGATTTGTAACCTCAATACGATTTGTAAAGATTTCAACCACAGGACCTGTTCCGGTCACAGTGAAGTCTTGGTGGATTAATGCGTTGGCAACCATTTCTCTGATTGCAAGCATAGGGAATGCATTTTTTCTTTTCCTGATTCCGCCCTCAATGACTTCCTGAGACGGGATCAATGCGCCGATGTAACGTATAGCATCTTCGAATCCTACGGCATAGCCTGCTTCTTCTGTTTCTTCTTTCAGCAGATTGAATCTGCTTTTGTCATCATACTGGACGATTCTAAGAGCCTTTCTCGATACTTTCGAAAATGTCGATAGCTTCTTTGCAAACAAAATAGCACCCAGATTTGTGATGCCGTACAGCCCATTATCCTGCTTGATAACGAGGCCGTCTTCATTGAGGAAATGAAGAATACCATCGGAAGACACTGGCCTCGGTATGTTTAAAAGATCAAAGTATACTTCATAACGCAACAGATTAAGAATGTCTTCAGATGTAAGGTCTTGCAGCGAGATTTGGTCTTCAAATTTCCTGTTCTGCAGTTTGTTCCAAAGTCTTGCTTGGAGTGCCGGATATTCTTTAAGCGGTTTTGTATAGCTGCCAACACGGATATATTCCTGCTTTTCAAACGCAATGGGATAGTTCATCGGTGCGGAAATCGTCATTATCCCGACCTTCTTCTGCAATATTGTGACGGACTCAAAAGTGAAATCCGTATGTGGAGAGAGTAACGACCTTAACCAGTTTTCTATCTCTTCGGCACCCTTTTTCAGATTCTGAAGATTATAATCCGTTCCTACGATTTCATGAGTTTCATTATTGATTCCCCATATAAAGTACGCCTGTTCCTTATCCTGAATGGCCGCTCCGTTAGCAAGGGCACTGATATCTTTCCCAATCATTTCCGGATTGTAATTATTATGCTTAAACTCGACCCACTGTGTTTCAAGTGGTAATCTCATCAAAGTATAGATGAGTTTATCCAGATTTTCCATTGCTATACAACCTTCCCGTATTTTTCTTGGTACATCTCGAGTAATAACGTCTGTTTCATAACTGTCTATGGTCTGCAAGTTACAGACAAGTTATAATATGTCCGTATTGCTTGTGTTTTCTCCATTTTCTCAGGTACCTCTGCAAGTTACCGGCAAGTTAAACTGCGCTCACGCCGGAAAACACTTGTCTTCTCATATCTCGTGAACTCTATATGATTTTCACGAGATAATCACGAGATAGTTTCTCCTTCGTTCATCGAATTATCATCACAAGTGATTGCCATAAAACCTTCCCGTCTTTTTTCGCGGCAATCTGATCATTCAGGCATTCGGGGTCTGTCTATCCTGTTCCAATGCGGATTCTATTGCACGGTTGATAAAAGCATTCACAGACTCTCCGCGTCCTTCAGCGTGTGCGCGGATGAGTTCTTTCTTCCCTTTCACCACAGTCAGATTGATACGATCAAGATTCTCTGAAATCCACTGATTCTTTTGACGGCTTCTCTCGGTCATCTGCGCACCCCTCCTCAATTGATTTCTTTAGTCGTATTATATCGTATCTATCCGCCTTACGCAAGTCCGCAGCGGAGAGAAACGGCTGGACAATAAAACAGATAAAGTTTTCTTGTTCTGCAGGCCCCTTATTCTCTTGTTATTATCCGGTTCGCATGGTATAATCACAGCACATTCTATCACAGACAGATTTCTGCCCAAAACAGCGAGGAGATGGACGCCCATGAAAAGAAAAAACTTCCGGAGACGGTTTGTGTCGATTCTTCTGATTCTGACCATGCTGGCCGGGATGAACGTCGGTTTTGCGGAGCCGTCGCCGGAAGGCAGCGTGACGAACGACTCCAGCGTGAAGGATCTTCTGGAATTCTCAGAACTGCTGACCGGGCTCGTGAAGATCGTAGCTCCTGAAAGCGCGATTCTGGACACCATCGAGTGGGGCGAAGAAGTCCTTCAGTACATCTTCGGCCTCGGCGAAGGACAGAACCCGATCAGCGAGGAAGAGCGCGCCTATTTTGAAAGCATCCTGAAGGATCTGGACACACTGCTGGCCTCGGTCAGAGACCTCCAGAGCACGGTCAACGCGCAGTACCTCGCGACGCTCCTGAACGACTTCGACCACACCATTGACAAACACACACCATGGAACGTGTTTGACGCTCTCAACAACGTCGACCGTGCTGATCTGCCGGAAGCGGATAAACGGACAGAGCATCTGCGGGTGCTGACCGCCGGGATCGGCATCGACGAAGCGCATTGGGAGTCCTGCACGGAATACTTTGATACCTATGCCGAACACCTGGCCAACGTCATGCTGACGCCCTTCGAGGTTACCCTGGACGGCCAATCCCAGTCGATGATGCTGATGCAGGTTCTGCACGCATATCTGTGCCGGAAATACCACTGGGAGCACCAGGGTCTGGAGGAATGGCAGTCCTTCCAGGCGAGCGCGGTAACACTGATGATCGAGACCCTGACCATCGAGAAGTATTCTCTGCTGGCCCGCATCGAGCTGATCGAGGAGAACAACGCGGATCCGGACAAGCCGAAGAAGACCACCGAAGTAGTCGCCAGCCGTCTGCAGGATGTCCAGGGCTGGCTGAATCAGGCGCACAAATTATACTCGGAGGAGAATGACTGGCTGCCGAAGCCTGTGGCCTCCGAGACCGAGCGGTATTACTGGACACCGGGACACGAGACGCTGTTCGATCTCCAGGTTACAAACCAGCAGCTTCCCAAGGAATCGTCAGAGGACATCGGCTGGGTACAGTGCGACGAGCTGCAGGGCGTTGCCTGGAATGACGGCTGGCAGCAGAAAATGCACACCGTCTGGGCCTTCTGGAAGCCCTTCTTCCGGCCCGTGCAGCTGCTGACAGAAAAGCAGGCGAACACAATCTATGAGGATTACGGAAAGAAGAAATCGTTTTACGAGATCTTCATCAGCGAGTCGGAAGGAAACTTCCAGGGACTTGTGGGAGACCCGAACGCCGATGACTGGAAACTGATCATTGACCCTAACACACACCATCTGGATGTTCAGATAAATGATTTTTACGACGTGATTGCGTATTTCTACGATGCGACAAAGAAGGGCGACGCCATCAAGGCAGAGCCGATGAGGATCGCATGGTACGACGTCGTGAACAACGAGGTTTTCGGCGGTACTGACTTTATCGGCCTCCATGTGAAGTCCTCCAGCATCGCAGATAACACCGAAGACGAAGTGCACCTCGGTATACGGAACAATACCTCTGCCGGCTGGACCGTTGCCGACGGCAGCGTTGAGATCGGCCTGGACGAGTCCCAGGGCAGGCCCCTGAGCGTGTGGGCAGACGGTACGGAACTTGATCCCTCCTGCTATGAGCTCTCCGAGAGAAGCGCTGTCATCTCGGAATCATACCTGTCGACGCTCGCCGCAGGCTCACACGTCTTTGTTGTCCATGCGGAACGCGGAACGATGACCCTGACCATGAATATCGGCAAGTATGAGATGCTCATCCTGCCGGAGTCGACGGAACGCATAGAGGCCGAGGCTTTCAAAGGCACTGCTGCAGAGTACGTTGTCGTCAGTCAGAGATGTCAGTACATCGGCGCCGAGGCTTTCTCTGACTGCCCGAACCTGCTGTGGATCGCGCTCCCCGACAAGGTATCCATCGGTGAGAACGCCTTCCGTAACTGCCCCAATGCGGTGTTCCTCTGCGCAGACGGCAGTGACGCTGCGCGCTATGCAGACGAAAACGGTATCCCCCACAGAAGACGGTGACGCAACCGGAGCAATGACGCCGCAGGAGCCCGCTCAGGCCGCAAAGCCTGAACGGGCTCCCGTTTTTTCAGTACACGTCATATATTCTGACACTTGAGCAGGCAGGTCCTGCAGTGCTACAGGATCTCAATCAGCCGGTCCACATCCTCCGCCGATGTCGCCCAGCTCGTCGCGATGCGCATCACGGTATGGCCGTCCTCCGTATTCTCCCAGAAGCCCATCTCGACCTTCCCGGACAGGGCAGCAGCCTGCTCCTTTTCCAGAAGGAGAAAGATCTGGTTCGTCGGTGAGCGAAAGGCCTGCCGGTATCCCTTTTCCGTGAGCGCCTCCCGGATCCGGTCGGCAGCCACGATGGCGCTGTGTCCGATCTCAGAATAAAGCCCGTCCGTGAAGAGGGTCTCAAACTGGATCCCCGCAATCCTGCCCTTTGCCAGCAGGGCCCCGTGCTGCTTGATCACCGTAAAGAAGTGCGGGATCAGGCCGTGCCGGGGAATCACGACGGCCTCGCCGAACAGAGCGCCGCATTTTGTCCCGCCGATGTAGAAGACGTCGCAGAGCTCCGCGAGATCCCGGAGCGTGACGTCGTTCTCCGGGCAGGCCAGCGCATAGGCCAGACGGGCGCCGTCAACATACAGCGCCAGCCCGAAGCCGCTGCAGACCCCGCGGATCGCGCGGAGCTCTTCCAGCGAGTACAGCGTTCCGTACTCCGTGGGCTGGGAGAGATACACCACCCCCGGCATCACGGTATGGTCGCGGTTCTCATCCTGCTGCCAGGACCGCGCAAACGCCTCAATCTCCCCTGCCGTGAGCTTCCCGTTCCGGGACGGCAGCGTCAGCACCTTGTGCCCGCCGAATTCGATCGCCCCCGCCTCGTGGACCGCAATATGGCCGGTCTCGGCGGCGATCACCCCCTGCCAGGAACGCAGCAGCGCATCGATCACGGTCGCGTTTGTCTGCGTCCCCCCTGCCAGGAAGAACACGTCTGCCTCCGGAGCACCGCAGGCCCTGCGGATCTTCTCTTTCGCAGATGCCGTGTACTCATCGAAGCCGTATCCCACACTCTTGCACATGTTGGTCTCTGCCAGACGCCGAAGAATCTCGGGATGCGCCCCTTCCATATAGTCTGACGCAAACATCAGCTTTTCGTTTTCTGCCATACGGTCCATCCTCCCCGCTCTCCCGGTGTCTGTCCCCTGACGGGTTCCTGTCACCGCACCGGTTTTGGCAATCAGTTTACACGATCCCGCCGTGCATTGCAAGTCTCCGGGAGACTTTTGCCTTCCTGAACGCTCCCGCGTGCCGGTGTCCTCGTTCCGGTCCCCGTTTTATCCGCTTCTTTGAGGTGCGGCACCCGGCAGAAGTTTAATTATTTTTCACTTTTCTGTTTACAGGTCATATGATATTGTGCTATAATGCTTTCAGCAAAAAGGAACACCGAAAAACAGAGAGGGGGCAGATGCGATGGCCGATACGATCCGATTCGGTGCCACGCTGAAGGAGCGGCGGATGAAGCTGCGGTTCTCTCAGCAGGCTCTGGCGGAGCTGATGGATGTCAGCAGGAACACCGTCATCAACTGGGAGGCCGACCGCAACAAGCCGGAATATGACGTACTCCCCAGGCTGTGCGAGGTTCTGGACCTCTCGCTGGGAGAGCTTTTCGGGACAGATTATCCGGAGAAGGCCGATCCGCAGGAGCGCCGCCTGCTGAGCACCTACCGCCAGCTCAGTCCGGGGGGCAGGCGCCTTGCGGAACGGGTGGTCTCGACGATGCTGGACGAGGAGCTCCGCCGGCAGGATGAGGAGCTCGCCTCCTCCTTCCGGGTCTTCGCGGAGTATTACAGCGCGGTCGCGGCCGGCAGCGGCTGTGAGTTCGGCGACCGGAAGCCGGGACCGATCCTGCTGAAGAAGAACGGCCGGAACGACCGGGCCGACGCCGTGGTGCGGGTCAGCGGGGACAGCATGGAGCCGGTCTACCGCGACGGCGACCTGCTGTACTTCCGGTACGCAGATGACGCCCCTGCGGGGGCAGACGCGGTCTGCTCCACCGGGAGGGGCGCCATTGTCAAGCGCGTCGACGATGACGGGACGCTGTATTCGGTCAACCCCGCCCGTCCCTTCAGCATGAAGACGGAGGGGGACAACGTCCGGATCCTCGGGACGGTCACAGGGGTTGTCGCCCCTTCGGACGAGCCCGATCCGAAGGATGCCGGTCTGCTGCGGGAGATCTTCCATGATGAGCTGCAGGATTTCCGGAAGCAGTACGGTCTGGACGAGTGGGAGTGACTTCTCCGGCGTCTATTCCGTCCCGGTGGCGTTCGGCAGGTCGGTGATGATCTCGCCGCCGGTGACGGTCAGCTTGCCCTTGCAGTCGAAGGCATAGCTCTTAACACCCTCTCCGAAGTCGATCAGCACCTTGCCGCCGGTGATGACGATGTCCCCGTTGGAGTCCAGCCCGTCCGCGCCGACCGCCTCCGGGTTGACAATACGGATCTCGCCGCCGCGGATCCGGATCCTGGTCTCCATGCCCTCCTTCCGGGTGGCATTCATACCGTCGTCGATCGGGCAGATGTCGATTTCGCCGCCGTAGATGTTGATCTGCACCGCCTCGATCCCCTCGAGGCAGTCTTGGATGTCGATTCTGCCGCCGGTGACCGTGACCGATGCATCCGAGTGGATCGCGTCGTCATAGGCCCGGACGGTCAGGCTGCCGCCGGCGATTCTGACCGGTCCGGCTGCCGAGAGCCCGTCGTTTTCCGCGTCAATGCTGAAGTCGCCGCCGGCGATGCGGATCTCATCCGCAGCGTTGAGCGCGTTGTCCGAGCAGCGGATGTCAAAGCTTCCGCCCTCGATGTACAGCTCACTCTCCGTTCCGGTCAGGGCAATGCCGTCGTCATACGCGTCCAGGCTGAGCACCGCATCCGTGATGCGTATACAATCGTTGACGTGGATCGCATCCCGGGCGGCCTCCACGCGGAGGCTGCCGCCCGCGATCACCAGCTCGTCATTGCTGACGAGGCCATGCTGGGTCGCCGATACGATCCGCAGGCTTCCGCTGCCGTTGACGGTCAGGTCGTCCCGCGAGAAGACCGCTCCGTCGATTCCGAGCTCCGCCGCCTTCTCGCCGAAGGCGCTGCTGAGGCGGTTTTCGCTCCCCTCGGCCAGAGTGAGAAAGACCTTGTCCGCCTGCTCCACCCGGAGGCAGGCGCCGTCGTAACAGCTCACCGCCGCGCCGTCCAGCATGATCCAGACCTTGGCGTCGCTGTCCGTGTCGACAAGGATGCTGCCGTTGTTCAGCTCGCCCGACACCCGATACCGCCCCCCGGCCATGATGACGATGTCTCCGTCCCGGGCGTAGGCTCCGCCCCCGGACACCGAGGCGCGGTCGCCGTTCAGCCTGATCTGCGTGGCATGGGCGCCGTCCCAGTCTCCGCGCCGGTCGTTGTCCGTGAAGTTGGCCGAGCCACGGTTCTGCTCCGCGTCCGCATCCACGATTTTTTCGATCCCCAGCTTTTCGGCATTGAGGTACATCAGCGTCAGCAGGACGGCAACCAGGACCATCGCGGCACAGACGGCATCCACAAAGCGGCTTGCTGCCATTGCCGTCCCCTTCTCAGTTCATATAGTCGCCGTTGTAGCTGACCAGAACCGCGCTTCTGACTCCTTCGATCGAGGCCAGCCCGTTGACAAAGTCCGTGTTACTGTCCCGGAGCCGGACCTCCAGATTCATCTCCACCGCATCCTTCTGCACCGTCTTGCTCTTGACGGTGCATTTTTTAGTATGCTTCAGGAGCTCTTCCATCGCCTTCTCTTCCGCAGTGTGGCCGTCACAGCGCAGCACCACGATGTAGGGGCCGCCCATGTCTCTCCGGTTGGCAAAGATCAGAATCACAGCCGCGATGAAGATGCTGCCGAAGACGGCCAGCGGGATCATCCCCGCCGCCAGCACGATGCCGGCCGCGATCGCCCAGAACAGCAGCGCGATCTCCAGCGGCTCCTTGATCGCCGTGCGGAAACGGACGATCGACAGCGCGCCGACCATGCCCAGAGACAGCACCACGTTGGAGGTCACCGCCAGAATCACCAGCGTCGTGATCATGGTCAGGGCAACCAGCGTGACGCCGAAACTGGCCGAATACATCACGGAGGAGCAGGTTTTTTTATAGACCAGAAAGATCAGCAGCCCCAGACAGAAGGCCAGCGCCAGTGCGGTACCCATATCCAGAAGGCTGTAGGCATTGACCTGGTCCAGAAAAGCGGACTTGAAAACATCCTGAAATGACACGGTTCGGATCTCCCTTCACCAAAGATTCTCAATGCTCCTGCAGGGTCTTTTCCATTCCCTTCAGCGCCGAGCGGAGGAAGAAAATGCTCGCAGTGAGCGACATGATCTCCGCAATCGGGAAGGCCCACCAGACCATATTCACATCGCCGGTCCTGGAGAGCAGCCATGCTGCCGGGATCAGGGCGACGACCTGCCGCAGGATGGAGACGAAGAGCGAATTCATGCTTCTGTCCAGCGCCTGGCATACCGAGCCCGCCACAATGCAGAAGCCCGCGAAGAGGAAGCTGATGCTGATCCTCCGCAGGGCGGGAACGCCGATGGCAAGCATCGCCTCCGAGGGGGCGAAGATGCCCAGCAGCAGCTTCGGGATCAGCTGGAAGCAGGCAAAGCCCAGCAGCATGAAGCAGCTTGCAAAAATCACGCCGTAGCGGATCGTCGCATAGATGCGCTCCTTTTTCCTCGCGCCGTAGTTGTAGCCGATGATCGGGATCATCGCGTTGTTGAGGCCGAACACCGGCATGAAGAAGAAGCTCTGGATCCTGAAGTACACGCCGTAGACCGCCACCGCCGTCGAGGTAAAGGCGCCGAGGATGATATTCATCAGGTAATTCGTCAGCGAGCCGATGCACATCATCAGGATCGACGGGAAGCCGATCCTGTAGATTGAGGCAATAATCCTGCCGTAGGGGCGGATATCCTTCAGCGGGATCACCAGCTCCCGGTTCCGCCGCACGTGGAACAGAAAACCGACCAGGGCCCCGACCGCCTGTCCGATCACCGTGGCGACCGCAGCGCCGGCCGTTCCCATCGCGGGCAGGCCGCACCAGCCGAAAATAAAGAACGGGTCCAGAATGATGTTCGTGACCGCACCGATCATCTGCGTCCACATCGAGAGCTTCGTCATGCCCGTCGACTGCAGCAGACGCTCAACGCAGACTTCCAGATAGAGAAACAGCGATCCGATCGTGACGATCCGGAGATAGGAGTCGGCATGGCGCCGGATGCTGTCCACCCCGGTCTGGGAATGGATAAAGGTATCCGCAAAGAAGATGCCGAAGAGCGCGACCAGAGCCCAGCAGCAGACACTCAGGAAGATCGCCGTTCCGCCGGCCCGGCCCGCCGCCTCCCGGTCGCCGCGGCCGAGAGCCCGCGAGACCAGCGTGCTGACGCCGACGCCGGTGCCGGTCGCAAGGCCGATCATGATATTCTGCGCCGGGAAGGCGAGAGACAGGGCCGAGAGGCAGTCCTCCGACACTCTGGCCACATAGATGCTGTCCACCACGTTGTAGAGCGCCTGCACCAGCATGGACAGAATCATGGGCACCGCCATGGTCAGCAGGAGTTTTCCCTCCTGCATCTCCCCCATTCTGCGCGTTTCATATCCCATAAAAACACAAACCTCCGTACAGAAGCAAACAGGAATTCCAAAGAATGGATGACAGATTGTATCATAAACAAAGTATTGGGTATTATATGTGTTTTCTTCTGATTTGTAAAGGCGGCGGAGGGTAATAATTCATAAAAAAGGCGCCCCATCCCGGTGGCGCAGGGCGGAGCGCATCTCCGGTACGGGGTCGGGTCCACCGTGCAGGATGGCCTCGGTCCGGTCCGGGATGGCGGCGTTGCTGTCGATAAAGACGCGGATATGCCCGCTGTCGCGCTCCGCCTTCGTGCCCTCGATGATTTTGCGGAAGAGGTCGGCCGTAGCCATGGGTCCCATACCGCCGAGAATACCGATCGTTTTTCTCATGGAAATGTCCTCCGTGTCCCCCGGGACTGCATTTATTCGCTCTGCTTCAGCGCGGCCATGTATTCCTCAAAGACATCCAGGCCCATTTCCACGACCTGCAGGCAACGGACGTCCGGTTTGCGGTAGATGGGTTTCAGTTCGGCGCATTCCGCACTGCCGATTTTTTCCACAAACGCGTCGTACAGACCGGAGAAAACGGCGTCGAAGTTTTCCGTGGTGTGAGCGCGGCCGGTAATCGTCATCCTGCCGCAGGCGGCGATGAGTGCGGTCATGACACCGCAGAACCTGGCGCAGCCGATCCCGCGTCCGAAACCGCTGACGAGCTTCAGGTCTTCCATATCCAGCCCAAGTCCGTATTCATCGCTGATGGCCATGAGAACAGCCTCCGAGCAGTTCAGATCGCGCGTGATAAAATATTCATATGCCTTGTCTCTCAGCATGGTGATCTCCCCCTTTCCCTGTTCTTGATTGCCATTTTTGTCTTGACATTTTTTCCGAAATCTCTATAATAGGGAATGAAGAGCAACGACTTTGCGGCTGCTCCTCAGTTGCTAAAGCAGTAAAGTGATCGAAGGATCACAAAACCACCGTCACTTGGCCGAGTGGCGGTTGTTTTTTTCGCTGCGATCCTTCTGATGGGTTTCCCTGATGATTACAGTCACCGAGTACTTGCCAATATGAAAGGTAATACGCATCGTCCATCCCTCCTTTCGGAGAGTAGGAACAGCCGCCAAGCCTGTGTTGCTCTTCACCCATCCCTTACAGGACAGGTCAATTATACTGAAAACCGGGATTGCTGTCAATTGAAAATCACTACCACTCCGCGTCATAGCCCAGCGCCTGAAACAGGGCGGCGGAGGCGATACAGCTGCCGACGGTGTCCGAATCCGGACTCCTGTGACCGGTCACATAGATCGTCCCTTCGATCTCGCCCAGACCTTCCAGTTCACTGCGGTTCAGAAGAATACTGAGGTTTTTTCCTCCTGACAGCGCTTCGCTTCCCCGGCCTTCCCGAGAAAGAAACCTCCGAATTGATTATATTCGGTCAGAACATGGGATAGAATAGTTTCGAGGCAAAGAACACCAACAGCGTAAAACGTGTATTCGAGCCGACAGGACAGACGCCCGAGCAGAACTCCGGACTGGTGCTACGGGCCGAGGGGTCCGAGTGTTGGACGTACAGGAAGGAATAAAATGAGACCCCGCAGCATGGCCTGCTGACTCGTCAGAGACCACAGGCCATGCTACGGGGTAATGGGAGTACAATATCAATCATTCAGCCGAAGGCGATGGTGCTGGCCCAAGCTTCCGGCATATTAGTGGCAGTTGGCATGATTTCCGCAGCCTCTTTCCGGGTAAAGCTGTTACGCGATCTGAAACTCTTGGTAGAGCTGTTGGCGGTAAGCTGCATCACTGGCAGCACGTTCCGCATCTGATACTCTCCCAAGGGAGAACAGCTTCGTCATCAAGGCAGCCAGTTTGTTCTGGCCTTTCGTATTGCCTTCTGCTTCGCCTTCTGCTCTCAGATCTCTTTCCCAGAGCTTCATGGAATCTTCTACTTCAAATACTTCAGACATGATTTCCGCAGCCTCCTTTCGGGCAAGGTACTCGCTTAATACGTCCTGACTTCTGCATATCCTGATGGTTTCTTCAATCGCTGTTTTTGTCCTACCGTGGAGCTTCACCTGCTCATCAAACACGCGGCAGAATGTGATGTACTGGTCAAGGATGTCGCCTTCGTTCCCGTCATAGATCACCTTCGCCCTGATGTCAACGAAGGCCTTCTCCGGGTCGGAGCCGAAAACATCCAGACCGTTGCTCCTGATGTACTTGTGAGCGGTGCTAAAATGCATGTATGTTTCAGGTCATCCTCCCTGCCTTACCGTTCCACGGTTAAGGAAGGGCTCAGCCACCTTTTTGTTAAAGAGAGCAATCAACGGTCCCATAAAGAATGCGGTAATAATAGTCCCTATATTCACTTCTCCAAAGATATTGATACCTCCGAGACGGCAAAACAAAGTTCCCAGGCTTACACAGATCAGATCGCAAATGATTCTGCAATACTGGAACGGAATCCTGTTCTGCTTCTCAGACCATATCAACGATACTGCGTCATATGTCGAGACGCCAAGATCTGCGGTAAAGTAGAATGCAGAGGCAAGGCACATAATCACAATCGCAATCAGCAAAAGGACAAATCTTCCAACAAGACTGATATTCGGAAAGAGTGATTGACAGATTCCTTGAGAAAACTCAGCAATATAGCCGAGAAGAAACAGGTTGATTAATGTTGCCAGGCCGATTTTTCGGCGATCGAATACCAGTGCAAAAGTCAATAGAATCAGATTGACTATCACATAAAGCGTTCCAAAACGAATTGGTATCACGGCATCCAGGCCGCTCATCAAAGATTGAAAGGGGTCTACACCAAGGGAAGCATGCTTAAACATTCCCACGCTTATTCCGCATATAGCCACGCCAAAGGCGCTCATCAGTATTCGTCTGGTTTTGATCTTGCTATCCATCCATGTTTCAGAACCAGGTTTCTTCAAAATGCCTCTCATACAAGTTATAGGCCGGTTAAGAAAAGTTCCGCTATATTACTGCGTTTCTTAAATACAGTTTCATCGATGATATTAAATTTCGCCCACGTCTGGTGGTTATAATCATATATGATAAAATCATTCTCTCCACAATCTGCAATTGGAATCATTTTTTTCTCGCTAAAACCAACATGAAGGTCCTTCTCGGCATCCATGACTTCAGAATAAGACAAAACTCTCACTCCGTTTTCAAGAAAAACAGACCTGTCACAGTTAGAGATAATTTTTTCAAGGATGTCCGGAAAGTTGCCAGAATATACTTTTTTGACACTATTTATCTTAATCTTATCAACAGAAAAGTGCTCTGCATTTAATAAATATTCCTTATTAGTCATGGCTGTTGTCTCCTAAATATTGGTTTATTCTGTTATATGGGCTATCCGGCGAGTGCACCCCTTGACTATCATAATGAACTTCAGCACTCATGGGTGTAATATTACTTACTACATTTTCCCCACCCATTCCCAAAGGATGAATATGGTGAGCATCATAGTCGCTGCCTGCAGCTCTTATTAATTTACCATTAGCTGAATAGATATCATGATCATACTTTGGCCATGGAATTCCGTTTGTCTCCTCCCACTGTCTCTTGAGACTTGACTTTAAATCGTCAAATTCCTCATGCATAAGAGCATTTTCTTCAGGGGTCCTGATTTTTAGATCAGAAACATCAAATGGCTTTTCCGGGATAGTATCTGGGTAATCAGACCGTTCTTTCATGTCGTTAAAATAATCTTTCAATGCAGTTTCGAGATATGACTCCGCTTCTCTTTCATTACCGAAAACATTGTCCCAATAACCTATAGCCTTTTCAATGGTCATTCCAAGTTCCGGAATTATGTTCCGAAAACTTTCAACAGCAGAATTTTTAAACTCTTGAAGATCATTCATTTTAATTTCTGCCATCAGAAAACGCCCCCTCTCTCTTGGTAGACCTCTGTGAATTTGCAGAACAGATCGTTATAACCATTGTCCCTCATTACCTGTTCATATAGCAAAAGAGCAAGTGCCAAATTAATTTGTCGTTTAGAATAGTCCTTTACCGATGGCTTCAATGCATTAACCACTGCCGATGCCCACATTGAGATATCTGAATACTTTCCAGCTGATTCAATTGCCTTCTCCGCTTCTAAAAAATCATACAGGAGTTTTCTAAAAGCGTCCATGGCATGTTCATCTGCTGAAGAAATGTAATTAACAAAGTCGACCTTCACCGCAGAATCAAGCTTGGATCTAATAACCCGCTCTTTAAGATTCATCAGGTCCTCGCGGTCTCCACGTCTGAATATTTCTTTGTTCATAATATAATCAAGTAAGGAATCTGATAAATCGTCTGTTTCTTTACTCCTAAAAACATCATCACCTGGTGTATATGTATATGGCCTTGTTTTTTTATCGTACAATTCAACCTTGCAAAGTACCGGCTGGATCCATTCATTCTGATAGACCGCTGCAACACCACAGGGCAGCTTTGCCAGTTCTGCAATTTGATCATCATTTAGGTTAGCCGCACGACCCACGAGCTCACGGTCACCCTGATCAGGAAGCCGCATGATAATTTTTGTATTTGTATTTCTAATTGCTGCCATATCCATCAGGCCGGGAGCCTGGTCAACAATGATAAAACCTTCACCATAGGTTCGCATCTCAGCAATTGCGTTGGAGAGCATCTCCACACTTTTCCCCATCAGGTTGGCGCTATCCTGCGACTGTGAATATGAAGTTTTGCGGAGTAGATTATGAGCTTCTTCCAGTATCGTGATATGTTTGAGTCCTGCATTTGCTTCATTGGAGCGAGACATACGGTATTCCTGAAGCTTCAAAACCAGCATCCCCATGATGAGCGCTTTTGTTTCGGAAGAACCAACTCTGCTAAGATCAACGATGACATTCCTGTCGAACAGTGCAGAAGACTCAAGCTCATCAGATGCGAAGATTGTTCCGCTGATGCCTGTCGTAAGAGATTGCAGACGTGTCAACAGAGAGCCCTTATATGCGCCCTTGTTCTCTGTATCATATTCGCTGCTTTCAATGATCAATTTAATATTTCTGGCAACGTCAGAAAAGGTCGGGTATACCGGCTCTCCATGGAGACTGACTGAGCGCATCAGATCCCATCCACAATCTTCATAAGACTGTTCAATTGCCTTCTTTAGTATTGCAGGCATTGCAGCATACATTGGCCAGCATACATTGAATATCTCTACCAGTCGGTCGAGATGCTCAAAAACATGAACTGTGCCAGGGAAACTGAAGGGGTTGATTCTGAGCATTGGGCTCAAATAAGGATTTGTGCCGTAAACACAGACATCTGAATCTGAGCCAAAATAATGTTTGTATTCACCTTTAGCCGGTTCTATAACCAAAAACGCTATACCTTGTTCAGTCGCTTCATCTATCAGATGATACACTGTGTTGCTTTTTCCTGCCCCAGTACTCCCCGTAATAAATGTATGCGATGCCAGAGATTGCACGGTCAATCCAACACGTCCACTTTCTTCGTGGTTCATGTGGAATATACACCCGAGATCTAACGCAGGCTTTCCCTTTGACGATGAGTAGCTAACAACATTTCTTCCGAATTCCGCGCATTCGATTACCGGAAATCCAGCGAGAGACCTCTGTGGGAAATTCAAAGAATATGCAAGTTCTTTACCGGAAAGGCTTGTTGTAGCTGTGACGATAGCTGGATATGCATTAAAATCAGAATCCAAGGTTGTAAGCGCTGGGCTGAGACCAAATATGGGATGCCTCAGTTCTTTCAGATAGGAACTGATCTCTTTTGCGTTCTCGCTGTCATCGCCCATATCTCCACGCCAGAGGTTAACTGCAGCCTGTGACATATACGAAGACTCACCCTGAGTCAAAGCGAGATAAGAATGGGCAACATTGTTAGCCACAGTCTGATCTTCACTAAGAACATACGCGGCGAAGTCCCACATTCCTAAAGCAGTGCTTTGCTCCAAGCGCTTCATCTGTGCTTCCAGAATTTCAAGGGTATGCTTTACGGTATAATTAATAAACGACTGCTGAATCCCCTCATTTTTTCCAACAGTAGCGCTTACGTTTGAAGAGCGAGCAAAATTAGCGCCGAAATTCCCGCCGAAGTTGACCCCTTTATAAAGACCGGAAGCAGTTGTTACGGAATTGGTAACTGCTTTTCCCAGCGATTTTGCCACTGCATGCCCCACATTCTGAGCAACTGCCTTTCCGAAGCTTTTTGCAACAGCCTGTCCAGCTGATGAAGTTACGGCATGTCCAACAGAGCTACCTATGGCATGAGAAGCCGATTGTGCAACACTTTCAGTAATTCCCTGCGTAGTGGTGGAAGTAACAGCATCCGCAATGGAGGAACCAATGGAAGAAGATGTTCCTGCAGTTGCCGCATGAGAGTATGATTCCGTTGCTCCGACATCAGCCTTAAAGATTCCGAGTTCAAAACCTGCGCTTTCATTAAGTGATCCGCCCAGTGTGTTCGATGAACTCGATGATGTTCCCTCTGAAGTATTACTTCCAATTGTATGGCTGTTACTGCTCGATTCGCTTGATGATGTCCCGGAACTCGTGCTGCTTCCAGTTGTGTCGGTGGTCGAGGATCCTGTAGAGTCAGTTATAGAGCTACCCGTTGATTGCGTCTCCGTTGTCCCTGTGGATTCTGTTGTTGTAGTTCCAGAAGATTCCGTTGTTGTTTCTCCTGTAGAATCTGTTGTTCCGCTCGTATTTGCAACTGAAGAGTTGCGGCCAGACTGAACACCAGCGCTGACTCCTGCATTAACACCAAACGTTGCCATTGAATTTGTTGAGTCAGATTCAGTGTAAGTGAAGTTTGTTTGCCACCCAGCGTATGGTGCAAGTCCAGAATACAGTTCTGCCAAATGAAGTTTTCTGTCATCCACATCTTGGATCGGCGTGGCGAGCAAAATCAGAGTATACTCTTTTTCCCGTGAATCAGGGATGATCCCATCAAGAAGCTTTTCGATAGTCTGGCTGATAAACTTCTCTGATTTTTCTCCGGGAATATTCGTAGCGCAAGCCACAGAATACGGGAGATCGCTTTCCATGCATGGTAACAGACCTTTTCCTACCCGTTCATCCCATTCCGATCCGGGGAAGTTCCCTCTGATTGCTTCAGCCAGTCTTTTCCTGTAGCTATTAACATCGACATTATCTCTTGCATTCTGTGTATTTGTAACTGCGAGGTAGATTTCAGTACCTGTCATTGTACGATGGAATACAAGGGCGATATTGCATTCCTCATTTGACAGAACATCGTATACGTTTACAAGCTTCTCGAGGCTATTCTCTCTCTTATCTGTCACCCATTTTGTGATGTTAAAATAGCGAATATTATAAGCTGATTTAAAACGTTCGTCATATTCCGCGTCTTTTTTTACAGGCACATAAAAATCCTTCAGATGCCGCAAATATTCATTATATACTTCAATACTGTTTGCTGCCAACAATCTTCGAGTCAACTCTTCCGCGGCTGCATCATCCATGCTGGGCATCTGCGTCAAATATGCTTCCCGTCTCTGCTGCATTTCCTGCAACTGTTCGGGACTCAAAACGGAGAGTCTGGCAACCGCGTCTGCTACCTTTCCTCCTGCGCGCTTGATCACTCGTTTGATTCCCATATTAGTTTTCTCCTTGTTGACATAATGTAAATTAGACAACTATCCAGTTCATCATTGCACTGAGTTCCTCTGAATACTCTCGGAGCTGCGCTTTTCGAGTCAGTAGCTCTTTGATTTGATCTGACAAAAGTTCAATTTGCTGCTGCTGTTTAAAAAGATCAGGACTGTATTTGACAATATTTTGCGTGATTTCACCTAACAGGTCTTTAATCCAGGCCCTTGCGCTCTCTTTGTGGCTTTCGGCAATTGAACCAAATAACTCCTGAACGTTCTTTGCCATATTTCTATTGAGCTCATCAGACAGTTTAGCCGTATTCAGATGATCAGACTGCCATAACACAATATTTCCTATCTGCAGTCGGAGTTTGTATTCTTCTTTATTAAAAATCACCTCGGTCGTATTATCATCAAATGCGATTGGTTTATAGGTAATGATGATATGCTCCAATTCCGAGCGACTGTCATCCGTTAATACAGTTTCTCCCGCAACAATAGTTGCAAGCGTTGTCCGTATTCTTTCTGTGGCTTCTGTCCAGTATATTTTTGACTGCTCATCAAGTAGGTTGAAATACTCCAACCGTTTTTCAGTGAACACCTTTGAAGCATATTGCATCAGGTCATCCGCAACCGCTCTATCGATCTCTTTTTGAGTATCATGGCGTGCTCTCGATTTATCGACAAAAGTTCCTACATCGGAGACGAAGCCCTGAGCAGCCGCTTTAAGTGCATCTAAATTAAATCTCTGATCACGGAAAACCTGCTGAAAATTCGAGCGCAAATTGTCTCCTACAGAGTCCCTTGCATCTGCCAGAGCTTGTTCGTGCTGATCGATTGACATTTTTTCTCTCTGGACCGTGCTGAACGCTGACTCTTGTTCGACTAACTCTTCAACCGAAAATGTGCCTTCAGTCATTGCTGTATACTCGGCCATATGTTTTGGATACTCTTCGCTATAGAATGATCTTTCACTATTGGAGGCACTTTCAAGCCGTTCAAGAAGCAGCCTTTTATCTCTATCTAATTTGCCCCTTATATTCTTTTGGATTTCCTCATAATTCTGTTTTTTCTTTTCAATCTCTTCATCCGTAATCGTAATTACCCGGCTCAGGAACATATGGGATTGAAAACATTTATTGTAGGATGCATACTTTCCCGCAAAGGTCTCTATTTCAGTTTCTATTGAAAACAACCCACTGTTTGCATAAACGAGGTCTGTTTGGCTCGCGGCTAATGCATCTGACCGGTGCTTGATCTGTTCCGGCATGATATTGTTCTGGTAAAGACTTCTGTAGTGCCTGTGGTTTGGATCCCTATACCGAGCTACCTGAGCTTCATAGATATCTTCATAATCATAATCTATAAACACCCCATCTGTCTTCGCACCAAGGCCGAGAATAGATGAAACATAAAAAAGTCCTCCGGAGTACAGATTCCTTGGAACCGCCTGACTAAGAATCTTTTTTTGTTCCAATTCTGTTGGCGGTCGACGTTGTATACCTGTGCTATCAGCTTTGTTTACCACAATCATCGTGAACCGACTGTCAAGCTCCTCCAAATCACTTATGATGTGGTATAGGTTTTCATTATCTGTGCTGTCAAGAGCATCCGGTGTGGAAAGGAAAATAGGCAGTCCATTGGTCATGCTCGCCATAGCATTTTTCAGGACGTTTAAATGCTTTATGTTAGATGCCGAGTTTGAACCGGGCGTGTCAAAGATGACAAATGGGTGTTGTGAATTCGCCAAAACACCGCTTGAGAAAGGAACCTCAACTTCTATAAGGTCAGAAATAACAACGGCCTCAGTTCTGTTTTCCATATCATTGATTATGAACAGTGCCTTGTTGACTCTTGAAATAATGTCTTCTCCGGCCATTTGATCAAGAGCCTCTTTTAGCTCAAGCTCAAGATCATTCTCCTCGATGTCAGAAACAATTTGTGTTGTGCTATTTGTAAACGTGAGCTGGATGTTTCCGACAAGGTATTTGCACTTGATTGACGCTCGGTCTGAATACTTTGATCGGGCAATCTTATAAACTTTGGCGGTTACTGGTTCTGCTCCGCTCGGTAACAGTTCGCTTCCAATCAGTGCATTTATAAAAGTTGACTTGCCCGTGCTGTAATTGCCGAGAACACAAATTGGGACAACATCACTGGATGCATCTGAAAAGCGCATCAAATCCTGCTGGATCTTATTTTGACTGACACTTTTCAGGATCAAAGGACTCATCTTCTGAAACAGTCCTTTCACCTCAGGCAGAATATCCCTGGCATTTGCAAGGCCAAAGCAAGAGCGTTTCATTGCAATAATTGGCTCAAAAATACCACTCGTACACACAGCCTGCAGCTCATCGTACTCATCCGCCGACCCCTCAAAAACAAGTTCTACAGGCTCTTCAGGTGTACCGTATTCTTCAACAATCGTTTCAACAATCTGCTTTACATGGAAAGGGAAGAATCCGCCAGTTATTTCCTTTCGAAGCAGTTTGCTATTGGGATTGCTCTCAAGATCGATTTTCCTCCATTCTGAAGCATCCTCTGAATAGCGCTCAAAGCACACCGTTTTTTTATATGGATTACTGATTATTTTTACAGTAGCCATCTTGGATATCTCCCTTAACCTCATTGAATACTTTCTACATAGGTTCCCTGACTGCGTAACCACATATTGATCCCTGTACCGAAAACTTCCGCGCTAATGATATAGGCACCGTTTTCTTCATCCAGTATCTGAGCTGTGGGTAAACGGTCCAATATTGCATCAATATCCGGACCGGTATATTTGAATTTTACTTTTTGCAGTTTTCCTCCGTACATGAATTGGATACGTTTTCTGAATTCTCCCTCTTCAAATCGGTTTGTATAGGGGATGTTGAATTTCTCGTTCAGTATTTTCAGTGAACGGATTCTGTCAATCCTGTAGATGGTGGGAAATGCATCATCCAAAACACTGAAATCTTTCTTCACATCCTCATCATCGATAAAGGCAGTAAGATAGAAATAGTATTCTGAAAACATGATTGCCGCCGGCCTCAGTTTTCTATGAACAACAGATTTGTCTTTTGTCCGATAGTAGTCGATCTCGATATACTTGGATTCGCTGATGGCCTGACCGAGATCCCACATGGTTTCGATAAACCGTGTCTTATGCCGCGGCTCCACGTAATGGAATTCTTCATTGCGGATCAACTCTTTTACCCGTTTCTGGTTGACCATAGGGACACAACAGGAGATGAGCTTATCCAACATCTCGGTCATTTCCAATTTGGTGAAAGCCCTGCTATCAAGCAGAATCTTGCAAAAAGCCAGGATTTCACAGTTCTGAAGCTTCATCTGATAGATCGTTTCGAGCCGATATCCTTTTACATTTCTATCATAAATGACCGTATTGATAATTCCAGTTCGTTCTGAATCTTCGTCAAGAAAATTGCGGATGCTGTCAATGTCACGTTGAATACTGCGCTCATTAACACCATGTCGTGTTGCTTCTTCAGCCTTGTTTACTACGTAGCCATCCAGAAGCTTGGAATAAATCTGCAAGATCCGACTTATCTGATCACCTTTCAAATCATCTTTCATCGCTACCTCCCATGTTATGACCGCAGTATAGCAAACGAGATAGACATATCGTGTCGTTCTGATTTAGATTTTCAAATTTTTTCAAAAAAACACCGCTATGTCCTTTGATTGAAACATCTGTGGAATAAGCGGTGATTGTTTAACATTTGGGCCAACTTGTAAGATATTTCATATAATAGCACTAATCTTCGTCATAGACCAGCCCAAACATAAATAAGCGTCTTAGAAGCATTCCTTTTCTTGAACAAATCCACACTGACCGTCCCTTTTCAGAGCTCCAGCTTCTTCTCATATTCCGCCAGAAAAGCCGCGAACTCGTCCCGGTCTCCGGTGAATTTGTACTTGTGTTCAGGAGCCGGGAAGCTGCCGGCCTTGACCTCGGCAATATAGTCCTTCATCCCCTGTGTGGCAATCTCACCGATGTTGCAGTACTTCTTCGCAAACTTCGGCGTGAAGTTCTTATACACACCCAGAGCGTCCGCCGCCAGAAGAACCTGCCCGTCGCAGTCGCTCCCGGCGCCGATCCCGTACACGGGAATCGGGAGGATTTTATGGATGAACGAGGCCGTTTCCTCCGGTACACCCTCCAGCAGAAGCGTGCGGGCGCCGGCCCTGTAGACGGCAACCGCGTCGTCGATCACTGCCTTCGCCGTGGCGGTGTTCTTCCCCTGGACCTTGAATCCGCCCAGCGCGGCGCTGCTCTGGGGGGTCAGGCCGATGTGTCCGAAGACGACGATACCGGCATTGGCGATGGCGCGGATCTTATCCGCGACAGATACGCCGCCCTCCAGTTTGATGGCATCTACGCCGCCTTCTTTGATGAAGCGCACCGCGTTATTGACGGCATCCTCGCAGCTGGCGTGGTATGAGCCGAAGGGCATGTCTCCTATGAGATAAGTATTCGGCGCCCCGCGCCGGACGCCCTGACAGTGCGCAATCGACATATCCATGGTGACGGGAACGGTTCCCTCATATCCGTAGATGATCATCCCCATGGAGTCACCGACCAGGATCATATCCATTCCGGCTTTCTCTGCGAACGATGCCATGCATGAGTCATAGATCACCATCCATGCGGCCTGTTCGCCCTTTTCCTTCATCTGCTGCAGATCCAGGATTGTTTTCTTTTTCGGCATTTGGTTGTCCTCCTTTTGGCTGACGGTGCTGAGTTTTTCCCTACTGACGGAGGGCGGCGCTGACCTCAGCCGCGAACTTCTCGGGATGATCGCTGACCAGCATGTGCGTGCTCTCCGGGAACCGGACCGCCGTGAACGGCGTCTTTACATGTTCTCTGTACCAGTCTGCCAGTTCCGGCGAGAACAGAGAACCCGGATCGGCATAGAAATAGGTGACCGGAACCGTGATCTGTTCGACCGTCGGCCGGTTATCCTGGGTTTTCATGGATGCCGCCAGACTTCTCAGCACGGACTCGTCACAGGCGGCCAGCTTTTCCTTCAGCGGTTTCTTCAGGAGAAAGCCGGGTATTTTGGCCAGCTTTGGAATTGCGCCGATGGCGAATTCCTTATACAGGGAGTAGAAAT
Organism: Oscillospiraceae bacterium; assembly: GCA_024697625.1. Classification (GTDB taxonomy): domain Bacteria; phylum Bacillota; class Clostridia; order Oscillospirales; family Oscillospiraceae; genus Limivicinus. The sequence goes on along the minus strand of JAILFJ010000017.1, from coordinate 31,211 downwards.
CCTTCCCCGCGTCCCGCTCCATGTCTTCCTTCGTATATCTGCCCTGATACAGGCCCAGCTTCCATTCCTCATCGTTGAGCTGCTTCGGTGTCATGTCGCAGAGAATAATCCGCTTCAGGGCGTCACATCCGTAGAGCCGCACATAGTTGAACACCACGCCGGCGCCCATGGACCAGCCCAGAAGCGTGACATTGGAGAGGGAAAGGCCCTGTATGATCTCGTTCAGATCGCCCGCGAGGGTTTCCATCACCGGTTTTCCCCGGTTGTCCTCCCTGCTGTTTCCGTGTCCCCGGTGATCGTAAATAATGCACCTGGCCTGATTCTGCAGCGTTTCCACCGGCTGCAGATAGATTTCGTGGGAGCTTGTCCAGCCGTGCATCATGATCAGGGTATCCGGACCGTGCCCCCTGTCCTCGTAATAGAGCTTCTCGCCGTCACTGAGAGTGAAATAGCTCATGATAACAACCTCCTGCCTGATAAGTTTCCGTTTCTCCCGCGTCTTATTCTTCCCGCACAGCTTTCATGCTCTTCTTCTGCTCGTACATGCTGTGATCCGCGCGCCGGAAAACACTGTTGATATCGTCGTCAAGGGACTCATCGTAGAACGCGAAGCCGATCGCCGCGGATACTTTTTCCCACGGTTCGAGCGTTTCCTCTTCGGCCATCGCGTGGATTATCTCATAAAACCGGGCTGTCAGTGTCTCACAGTTGTCGTAATCGGTTCCGCGGAGGACAACGGCGAATTCGTCTCCTCCGATCCGGAACACAGGGGAATGGTCAAAGATCGCGCAGATCACGGAACACAGCTTCTTAATCGCAACGTTTCCCTTCTCGTGTCCGTAGGTATCGTTTATTCTCTTCAGGTAGTTCAGATCCACGACCGCGAGTCCGATCTTTTTCTCGCCGGTTTCAATGCCCTCCTGCAGACGCCGGATTTCCGTGTCATAGGCCGTCTTGTTTCTGATCCCGGTCAGTGGGTCCCGATTGGCGAGCACCTCCATGTTTTCGGCGATCTTCTCGACGCTGATAATCTCAGAGACGTACTCCCGCATATCCTCGGTCATTTTGACGACGGCATCGGACAGGGATTTGATCTCATTGTTTGCTTTTATATCGGGGGCGTCAAAGCTGAGCGCCTCGACATCCCTCTGGCCGTGGCTGTGGTCAGCAAAGCAGACAGCGCTCTGCTCCAGCTGTCTGATCGGTATCGTGATGTTCCTGCGGGACCAGAGCAGAAAGATTCCGATAAAGATCAGGCCGGAGGCTGCAATGATGCCGATATTCACGAGCGCGTATTCCTTTATCATGTCGTTGATGAAGGAGATATCGATGTCGACGGCAAGCACGGCGATGCCCTCTCCGGACGAATCCCGAATGGGAACCGCCCCGGTATAATCGGTTCCCCATTCCGTCTGTTCCTCGAAGAAAACAATGCCGTCGCCGTTCATGATCTCAAACAGCTGCGCCGCCGTTTCCGAATCGTACTCATCGTCCGAAATCCACCCGAGATAGAGATTTCCCTCCGTATCGATGTATCTGTCATAATACCTCTCGGCGGACAGGACGCTCATCACGCTGCCGGTCTCCTCAGTGTTGAGGGGGCGGACGGCATAGAGATAGTGTATATCACTGAAATGGTCGATCAGGTTATCCATGGAGAGCAGCGTTTCCTTATACCGCGGGCTTTCAACGCCGGTCTCGATGCAGCTTTTCAGATCGTCCCCGTCAATGTAATCCATGGTCAGAGCCAGGATATCCGTGATATACCCGCGGTAATCGCTGTACACATAGTTTCTGTAGATGCTGAGGTTTGCGAGGCTCAGGAGAACACAGAGGATGATGATAAAAACGACGCATCCGATCGTAATGCTGCGATTCAGCGGCCGCCTGTTCTTTTCTCTGCCGACCTTCATTGAAAACCATCCTTTCTGTTCGCCCGAATCTGAATAAGCTTGCCTTCAACGGCGTTCCGGATCATGAAGAGGGCGCCCGCCTCACCCATGGCGGAGACAATACAGGAATCATCTGACAGTGACATTATAGCGCAGAACTGCCATTTGCACAAGCGAACAAAACAGAATTCCGGACAAATGTACCATACTTTTACAGACAGATCATCGGGGATTGTAAAATCCCAAGGTTTCCTGTATACTGTTCCCATTCTGAAAACAGGCGAAGAACAGAAGGCCGGGCGCCAAAGCCTGAGGCAGCAGACAGATTTCTGTAAAGCAAAGGAGGCCGATGCCATGAAACCCCTGACCGAGATGAACAACCGCGAGCTCTTCTGCGTCCTGACCGGCGACGGCGAGATCGTCCAGCAGACCATGCTGAAGGAGCTGATCCTGGCCTACAAGGCAAAATATCCCGAACGGGTCGGACAATTCGGCGAGATGGACCTGAGTGCCATCGTGAAGGAAATGGCTGCCGAATAGCACAGAGCTGAATACAGAGAAATAGCATGGCGCTGCGGCTTAACGGCCGCGGCGCCATGCCACATATTCTTCCAGGGTCATGCCTGATTTTGTGATCTCTTTTGCGAACTTCACACCCACGTAGCGGTAATGCCAGGGTTCGTATATGATGCCGGTGATGTCGGAGGTCCCCTCCGGGTAGCGCAGGATAAAACCGTAGTCCGGCGCGTGTTCCTTCAGCCAGACCTGGGTCCCCGTGGTCTCCTGATGTTCGTTCAGGTAGGGATAGGTCTCGTCGATGATGTCTGCCGCGAGGCCGAGCTGATGCTCGCTGGTGCCGGGGAAGGCGACCTCTTTTGAGGCCAGCCTGATGGCCTCCTCCCGAGTGCAGTACTTCTCCATCGCAATGCGGTCGATCTTGTTCTCGAAGAGCTCCACCTGAAACTCCTGGCTCCGATAGGCCGAGCAGATCATCGGATAGCCGAAGCCGCCCTCCCGACAGTCCTGCATCATCTCCCAGACGACAGAGGCGCAGCGGGCATCCAGCTGATACTCCTCGATGACGGTAGCCAGCTCCGGGACGTAGTCCGGATCCATCGGCGTCCAGGCATTCACAACCGTCAGGAGCTCCAGATGCAGGTCCTCCAGGCGCTGCCTTTTCTCTTCGGGCAGCTTCGCCATCCGCTCCGCAGCCTCGGTGCGGCGGGCGGTCTCGTCCGCGTTGAGGCTGTGCAGCTCCGAGAGAACGCCGCTCATCATCGACTCGGCCGCCCGTTCCTCACGGCCGACCGCTCGGAGCTGCAGCAGCATCTGGATCACAAAGCCGCAGGCCAGCGCCGCTGCAAGGATGATGATGGCAGCCTGGATCTCTCTGCCCGGTTCTCTGCGCGGTGCGCGCGGTTCAGAAGGTTTCATCGAACTTATAGCTGATGTCCTCTTCCAGACTCAGCCGGAACTCCCTCCCCTGCGGAATCCGCCGGAGCGCAGGAATATTCCGGATCAGCACCATGGCCGAGGTCAGGATACAGAGCAGCATCAGAAGCTGGTCATCCACCACAAGGACCGTCACCAGGATGGACACCGCAGCGCCCGCGATGGCGGCGAGGGAGAGATAGCGGGACAGCCACGCGACCAGGGCTGTGACGACCAGGGCGGAGACACCGATCGAGAAGTCTACGCAGCTCATGCTGCAGATCAGGCAGACGGCAGCCGTGCTGCCCCGAAAGTTGTTGAAGACCGGAAAGACCCGGCCGAGGACCAGACAGAAGCCCGCGAAAGCGAAGCCGATGTCCGCATGCCCCTTGATGGCCATCAGGAGTCCGCCGAAAATCAGCGGGATAAAATCCCGTACCAGTTCCACGCCGAGGAGCTTTGCAAAGCCGACGTAGCCGAACAGTCTCCGGAAGTTGGAGATGAAGAAGCGCTTCTTCCCAATCCGGTGCAGATCCCGGTGAAACACAAAGACCGAAGCCGCCGTGAGCGTGCTGACGCTGCCGAAGAGGTAGGCGACCAGCGCCGTCAGAAGCAGGATAATCCAGTAGCCGATCATTCCTGTTCTCCCTTCTGACGGATCACCAGATGGATCGGGGTCCCCTCCAGGCCGAAGACCGAGCGGATCTGATTCTCGATATAGCGCTGATACGAGAAGTGGAACAGCTCCCGCGAGTTGCAGAAGATCACGAAGCAGGGAGGCTTGATCCCGGTCTGGGTCATGTAGTAGATCTTCAGCCGCCGCCCCTTGTCCGTCGGAGGCTGGACGCGCATCTGGGCGTCGGCCAGGACGTTGTTCAGCATCCCGGTGGTGATGCGCATGCTGCTCTGGTCGTTGACATAGTTTATGAGCTCAAAGAGCTTTTCCGTGCGCTGCCCGGTCACGGCCGAGATGAACAGCACCGGGGCATAGCTCATGAAGCTGAGGTCTCTCATGACGTCCTTGCGCATCTTCTCCAGCGTGCCGGTCTCCTTCTCGACCAGATCCCACTTGTTGACGACGATGATGCTGGCCTTTCCCGCCTCGTGGGCAAGACCCGCGATCTTGGTGTCCTGATCGGTCACGCCGTCGCGCCCGTCGATCAGAATCAGGCAGACGTCCGCACGCTCGATCGCGAGCTGCGCCCGCATAACCGAGAATTTCTCGACACGCTCCTCCACCTTCGACTTCCGACGGATGCCGGCGGTGTCAATGAAGACGTATTTACCGTACTGGTTCTCAAACGGCGTGTCCACCGCATCCCTGGTGGTGCCGGCGACGTCGCTGACGATGACCCGCTTCTCTCCCAGGATCCGGTTGATGAGGGAGGACTTCCCGACATTCGGCTTGCCGATCACCGCGACGTGGATGACGTCGTCCTCGGCCTCCTCCTCGTCCTCCTCCGGGAAGTACTCGAAGCAGGCGTCCAGCAGGTCGCCCGTCCCGTGACCGTGCACCGCGGATACGGCGATCGGGTCGCCGAGGCCGAGGGAGTAGAACTCGTACAGGGTCGGGTCGGGAGCACCGGTGGAGTCCGCCTTGTTGACAGCCAGCACCACCGGCTTGCGGGAGCGCTGGAGCATGGTCGCGACGTCCTGGTCTGCGGCGGTGACGCCGGTGCGGATATCCGTCACCAGGACGATCACGGTGGCGGCGTCGATGGCGATCTGTGCCTGTTCACGCATGAAGAGCAGAATCTCGCTGTCGGTGCTGGGCTCGATGCCGCCGGTATCGACGAGGTCAAAGCTCCTGCCCCGCCACTCGGAGGAGGCATACAGGCGGTCTCTGGTCACGCCGGGCGTGTCCTCCACGATGGACAGCCGCTGTCCGACCAGCTTGTTAAACAGCATGGATTTGCCGACATTCGGCCTTCCGACGATAGCTACGAGCGGTCTTGCCACGGTTCTCTCCCTTCTGTCCGCCTTTGTTCAGCTTCAGAGGCGGGCTTTCTGTTCTGGTTATAAAGATAGTATTCCGGATCACGCCCCGGTGCGGGACCGGCGGCTCCGGCGGAGTCGACGCCGCAGCCGGAGCGCTGTCCCGGAGGGCTCGGGACTCTGCCGCAGATGGCGTCCCACAGCACGAAGCCGTCGGACTCCACCGGAATGATCGGCAGACCGAGCGCGGTCTCCGCCTGCTCCAGCGTCACGTCGTCGAGAAAGTCCATCTCCTGCCGGCGCAGCATGTTCTGTGAGATCAGAAGCCGGTCCCCCAGCTCCTGTCCCCGGAGCTGGCGGATCAGGTCCCCGCCGGTGATCAGGCCGGCCACGGTGATCCGGCGGCCGAAGAACTCGTTGACGATCGGCCGAATCTGTATCTCCAGATCCGGGTAGAGGGCCATTGCCCGGTCGGCCAGCATCCGCATCCATGGCGCGGCCGCCTGACCGGTCGCAATGCTGCAGCGCTGCCTTCCCGGATCCTCAGACAGCCGGAGCGCGGACCCGAACTCGGTCTCCAGAAGACGCAGCATCCCGATGCCGTTCTCCAGCTGTGTATATTCCTCATAAAACTCGTCCGGCGGAAACTCCCGCCCGGCCGTCAGATACAGCTCATCCCCGCAGAAGAAGATGCGGGAGCCGTATTTTCTGATACACTCATCGCCGAAGGCGGTCACCTGATCGAGGGTCTCCGCGGCGTGCTCCGGCGTAAAGGCGGTCAGCGGCGCAAGCCCGTCCCGATATCGGGTGAGTCCCACCGGGACGATCGACACGCTGTGGACCGCGGGCCACAGGGCGGCGAGCTCGCGCATGCTGTAGTCCAGCTCCTCCCCGTCGTTCCAGCCGGGGCAGCAGACGATCTGACAGTTCATCACGATCCCGGCCTCCGCCAGGCGCTTCATCGTTCCGATGCTCTCGCCTGCCCGCCGGTTTCTCAGCATCCGGACCCGAAGCTCCGGATTCATGGTGTGTACCGAGACGTTGACCGGACTCACATGGAGGCCGATGATGCGTTCGATCTCGCGTTCCGACAGATTGGTAAGGGTGATGTAGTTCCCCAGCAGAAAGCTCAGCCTTGCGTCATCGTCCTTGAAGTACATGGTCGGACGCATGCCCTTCGGGAGCTGATCGATGAAGCAGAAAACACAGTTGTTCGCACAGGAGCGGGGCCGGTCCATCAGGTAGCTCTCAAAATCCAGACCCAGGTCTCCGCCCTCCGGCTTGCGCACATGGAGGCGGTATTCCCGGCCGTCCGGCTTTGCCAGAACCAGGTGAAGATCCCGGTCATAGGCATAGAATTTGTAGTCGAGCACGTCGAGGATGCGGTTCCGGTTGATCGACAGAAGCCGGTCTCCGACCGCGACATACTTTCTGACGGGGCTCTCCGCATCGACGGCGCGGATTACATTCTCCATACCTTACGCTTTCCTCATGCTGTCCCTGTGTCTTCGGGGTGCTGTTCTTACGTTTTCTTCCAAAAGCTGAAAAAACAGAGGAGGAAAGGCCAAACCCTCCTCCTCTGAAAGACTCTTACTTGCTCTCTTCTACGTTGATGACCGTACGGCCTTTATACTGTCCGCAAGCGGGGCAGGCGCGATGAGGCATAACCAGCGCGCCGCAGTTGGGGCAAGCGACCAGTTGGGGAGCGGTGAGCTTCCAAACGGAAGAACGTCTCTTGTCACGTCTCTGTCTGGATACTTTTCCCTTTGGGACTGCCATATTGTTGACACCTCCTGATTACAGCTGTTCTGAGCAGCTCATTCAATCTTCTGATCCTTCCAACAGCTGCCCAAGTACAGCAAATCTTGGATCGATTTCTCTCCCGCAGCCGCAGGGACCCAGGTTCAGGTTCCTGCCGCAGCGGGTGCAAAGGCCTTTGCAATCCTCCCGACAGAGGAACTTGGTCTCCATGTCCAGTATGAAACAGGTGGAGAGAAGCTCCTGCAGGTCGATCTCCGTCCCTTCCAGAACGAAGAGCTCCGGATTGTCTTCGCTTTCCTCCCCGGTGATCACCGCGTCGACGGGCGTCTCCTTGCGGCTTTCGAACTCCTGTCCGCAGCGGTCGCAGATACACAGCATGTCTGCCGTGACCGTACCGCGCAGATGCAGAACGTCGGCCTCGTTCGAGATGACGCCCTCCGCGACCGGAGGCGCGAGATAACCCTTCACTGAGGGGAAATCCAGGTTCTCTGTTTCCAGTTCGATCCGGAACGGCAGCCGGACAGACGGGTTTATGATCACATCGCGCACATCAAGCCGCATGACGCTGTCCCTCCTGTCCAGAAGCGTTCTCGTACAATTCTGAAAAAACCGACAGACTCGCTCTTACTTGAGCTCGACCTTGGCGCCGACACCTTCGAGCTGAGCCTTGAGGGCCTCGGCATCTTCCTTGGAGACGGCTTCCTTGATCTTGGCGGGGATGCCTTCGACCAGGGCCTTGGCATCGGCGAGGCCCAGACCGGTGATGGCGCGGACTTCCTTGATGACCTTGATCTTCTCGGCACCGAAATCGGTCATGACGACGTCGAACTCGGTCTTCTCCTCGACGACCGGGCCAGCGGCGGCACCGGCGGCGGGAGCGGCAACGGCGGCAGCGGAAACACCGAAGGTGTCTTCCAGCGCATGGACGAGCTCAGAGAGCTCCAGGACGGAAAGGCCCTTGATCTCTTCGATCATGGCAGTGATTTTTTCACTCATTGTAATATCCTCCAATTAAGTTTAGTGGTGCTGCTTATTCGGCAGCGGCTTCGGGGGCTTCGACGGAGCCGCCCTTCTGTTCCAGAATCTGGCCGAGGCAGACGGCAAGACCTGTGATGGGTGCGATCATGGTACCCAGAACCTTCGCGTACAGCGCGTCCTTGCTCGGCAGCGCGGAAATCTCTGCGATCTCCTGATCATTGAGGATCTTGCCCTCCATGAATGCGGCCTTGACGTTGAAACGGTCACCGAGCTTCTTGCTGTAGTCCGTGATGATACGGAAGGGGGCAATGGGATCGCCTTCGGTGGTGGCCAGAGAGGTGGTGCCGTTGAGGACGTGGTCGAGACCCTCCATCCCCAGGCTGTCCAGCGCCTTTCTGGTCAGCGTGTTCTTGACGACGGTGTAGTTGACGGACTCTTTGCGCATCTCGGTACGCAGAGCGGTATCCTCTTCGACGGTGATGCCCTTATAGTCCACCAGGATACCGGCCTCGGCGCCTTTGATCCGGTTAGCCAGTGCCTCCACGATCGCCTGCTTCTCGCTGAGAACCTTTGCGTTTGGCATGTGTGTTTTTCACCTCCACACTTGAACTCACGCTCATAAAGAAGACCTCCCGGCCGAAAGGCAGAGAGGCACATAAACAATCTGATAATAAATATAAGATCATCGATGTCCTCGGCAGGACTTACGGGGCATCCCCCACCTGCTGTCTTCGGAGCGCTCCGATACTATAGCGGATTCGAACCCGTTTGTCAAGAAAAAAATCTGAAAAAGCCAGAGAAAAACTCCAAAAATCCGAAAAGAATCCCTGTCTCCTTCTACGGCACAGGCGCTGCTGTCGTCGGAACTGTCGACGCAGCCGTCATCCCCGGGTCCGAAGACTCGGCAGCTGTCTCAGCCGTCGCCGCGGTCGACGGGGTCAGGGCCGCAGTTGGCGCAGGCGCCTGGGTCGGTGCGGCTGTCGCTGACGGTGTTGGAGCAACCGACGGAGCATCGGATGCGGACACCGGCACTTCCGTCATATCCGAAGCCGGTGCGGTTTCCGCGGCTGTCGGCGTCACTGCGGTGGCTGTCGGCGCAGTCTCCGGGGTCGGGGCCGGTGCCTTGGGGGATCTGTCCCGCTGGTTGAACCACAGGGCGACAGAGATGATCAGAATGGCGGCAAAGATGGCGCAGATCAGGATGACGGCCCCCTTCCGAAGCATGGCGAGGCGCTTCTCCCGCATCCGGAGGCGTTCTCTCTCCCGTGCCTCCCGCTCGGCCCGGGCCTTCTCCTGCGCCTTTCTGACTTTATCCCGGCTCCGGTCGTATGCTTTGGAATAGAAGTCCTTCGCATCGCTGAGCGCGTCGTTGTCGCAGTCCTCCAGGACCTCTCTGGCAAACTGCCCGACCTGGCCGCCGGCCTGGACCACATCGTCCTTTATGCTTTTCAGCTGTTCCATCCCGTCCTCGCCGAGGACCTCGGCCGCCATATCCCGTGCGGCGGAAACCGCCTTTTTTGCGGCATCGAAAAGACCCATAAGTGATTCTCTCCTCTGTCTGTCTCTGTTATTCCTCCGGGCTCAGCCTTCCGAAGTACCAGCCTGAGACGCCGTTTCGCTTTGCGAGGACGCCCCGGGAGGTCCGTTCGACGATGCGGAGCCTGTCCCCCGCCCGGACGGGCAGAATATAGTCCGTCGAGTCGTTGCAGCCGGTGACCTCTTCGTCGCTGAACAGATACTTTGTCAGGATGTCCATCTCGTAGCCTGTCCGGACGTGGCGGCAGCGGGAGAACTCAGCGCCCCGCCGAAGCACCCGGACCTGGCTGTCGCCCCACCGGATATACCAGGAGCGCGGTCCCTCCTCCTGATCCTCCAGCGCCACGGCAACAGGGAAGGGATCGTAGGCGACGAAGGAGAAGTCCTCGCTGCGGATGTCCGGAATGATCAGGCAGTTGAGCTGACCGTCATCCTTGAGCGTGCATCCGCCGTCGATGCTGATGATCCTGCGCTCCCGGTCGATGATCGGGTTGGCGCTGACGATGTTCTCGCCGTAGAGCATCACGGGCCAGTGCCCCACCACCAGCCAGCGGTCAAACCGGCGGTCTGTTTTCAGCAGGGCGTCTACCCGGTCCAGCTCGGAGGGATCATGCTCCTCCAGCGGCTTACCGGGTGTCATGCCGGCGTGGGCAAAGACAAAGGGCCCTGCGTCAATCGCATGGGGGATCCTGCCGAGAAACGCCCAGATCTCCGGGTACTTCTCATACAGGAGGCGGCTGACCGGCCGGAAGTCGCTGAGGGTCATCGGGTCGATCCCCTGCTCCCGGCAGAGGTCCCAGAGGAGACCCCATCTCCGGTACTGGAGATACTGCAGCATATAGTCAAAAACGCCGTCCGGAAAGCCCGGCAGGTACATGTCCGCCCAGTCGTCGCAGTTGCCGCAGACGAGGTGGACGTTGCCGCGCTTTTCCATCTCCATCAGGATGCGGAGCATGCGCAGGCTCTCGGTTCCCTTCTCCAGAAAGTCGCCGTCGATGATCAGCACATCCCGGTCACAGAAGCCGGCGAGCTCCAGGACGCCCTGAAAGTACGGGACATTGCCGTGGATGTCGGAGATGACAAGGATCCTTCGTCCGAGCTCGATGTCCAGGTGACGGACTCTCGCCCGCCGTCTTTCCTTCCGCCGGTCCCGGGACGGGTCCCGCAGAGGCTTTCTGCCGTGGGGCAGCCTGTCCTCTGTGCTGTGCACCCCGTTCATGGTTTTCGGTCCCACAGAGGCCGCTCCATCAGCAGGAGCTTCCCCTCCATCCCCGGATGCTCTCCGACCACCCGGAAGCCCTCCCGCCGGTAAAAACGGCAGGCAATGGCATTGTCTTCGGCCACGTCAAGCCTGAGCAGCCTGCGGCCGAGCTCGCGGTAGAAGAACACAGGTCTCGCCAGCACCTGAATCCCGTAGCCCCGGCCGCGGCATTCCTCCTTCAGATACAGAAGGCTGATCCAGCCCACGCCCTCCGATGCCCCCCGTTCCGGGTCCAGGTCCACAAGGCCGATGGGCTCGTCCTCTTCATAGAGCCGGAGCACCGAGCCGGGCACAGCGGCATGGTGGCGCAGCGCAGCCTGATAGTAGGTGTCCGCAGAGAAGTGTCTCAGATTGCCGTGGGCACTCCGCCAGGCATCGGCGTAACAGGCCTCGTAATACGCCCGGTCGTCCGCCGGGCGGAAGAGCTCGTCCCGCACGTCGCCGGCCCTGCTCCAGTTCCCCTGCAGCTCGGGCGGGAGGTGCGAGATATCGTTGACGTATTCGGCCGTGAATCGCCCGCCGTCCCAGATCAGCTTCGAGACCGCGGTGTTCCGGCAGATGGGCAGGGTTTTGACATCGTTCAGAGGGACTCCGGTGACCGCGGAGAGGATGCAGCGGATGGTCACCCCGTGGCTCACGACGGCGATGCGCTTTCCCTCATTCTCCTCGGCGAGCTCACGCAGCTCGCGCATGGCTCTGTTCCTTACGTCACCGTAGGTCTCCGCCCCCTCCAGATAGAAGTTTTCCGCGTCAAACATGAAGGTGTGGGAGAGCTCCGGCTGGGCATGGCAGACGTTGCCGAAGAACTTCTGCTCCCAGGGGCCGATGTTGAGCTCCCGCAGGGCGACCCGGGTCCGGATCGGCAGCCGGTCTCGCCGCGCAGCCGCCTCGGCGGTCTCCACCGCCCGGTGGAGATCACTGGAATACACCGCATCCAGAGGCAGGTCCGCAAAGCGTCCGGCCAGTGCCTCGATCTGGCGTCGGCCCATCTCGGTCACCTCTCCGTCCCAGAAGCCCTGCATCATCCTGTAGCGGTTGCCCTCCGCCTGGGTGTGCCGGATCAGATAAATTTCGGTCATTCTCTGCCTCCGATGCTTGACCGCGGGCGACATATCAAGTATAATGTACTGAAATGTCCTCTGCGGTCGCGAATTCCGTCTGCTGTAAAGCCGTAATGCGCCAGCCAGTCTGCACTGCGTAATACGGTAAGCTATTATACCGAATCCGCGCCCTCAGCACAAGTATCATTTTGCCGGAGGCGGTTCATCGTATGGTGCGAGCGGCGGTTCTGGCGTCCGGTGAAGGCGCCAGACTCCAGGCCATTCTGGATGCGGTCTATTTCCATGAACTGAAGAACTTTGAGCTGGTGGCGGTGATCTGCCCCCAGCGCAGCTGTTTTGCCATGACACGGGCGCTGAACGCCGGGATCCCCGCCTATGTGGTCGATCCGGAGCTCTTTCCGAACATGACCAGCCACAGCATGGCGGTGGCCAACAAGCTCAAAGACATGGACATTGACCTTGTGATTCTTGCGGACTACAAGCTCCCTCTCGGCGTGGTACCCTATCAGTTCCGCAACCGCATCATCGCCACCTATCCTGCGCTCTACCCGGCTTTCAATGAGGAGGACGGGGATCCGGTCGCCCTGGCGCTGGAGAGCGGTCTCAAGGTGAGCGGCGCCACGGCCTACTTCTCGGACGGCGACGGCAAGGTCGGTGCGGTGATTCTCCAGCGCTCGCTGGAGGTACGGGAAGACGATACCGTTGAGAGCCTTTCCCTCCGCCTCATGGAGGAGTGCGAATGGCCCATTCTGAATGAGGCCATCTCGCTCTTCTGTTCCGGCAGGCTTTTTGTACGCGGCAAGAAGGTTGAGTTCCTTCCGCCCGAGCCGGACGAGTAACAGACAGACGAGAGACAGACAGTAAAAAATCCGGGTTCAGCACGAAACTGCTGCCCGGATTTTTCATTATACTCAGAAGAGGGACTTCAGATACTGGAAAAGCTGTACCGCATAGTCCTTATAGGCGTCCACATAGGCCCGGAGCTGGAAGTGATCATCCAGATTCTGGAGGATGCGCGCGCTGTCCGCCCCGGTCAGGAAGCCCACACCCATGCTGAGCGCGCCGACGATAAGCGCCACAATGACGATGCCGAGAATGATATGCCAGCCCTTTTTCACTTTGCAGACACCTCCTCATAGCACCATGCCCTGCAGAGCGCCGCAACCTTCCTTACCAGTCCGACGATTCCATCGCTGATCATGCAGAAGAACAGCCACAGAAACAGCAGCCCGAAAGCCAGCGCAACAATCGCCGCGCCGAGCAGCAGCATGATGTCGGCCAGGACGGCAAAGCCGCTGAAGGCGGAGATGATCAGCGTGCCGCCGAGTACGGTCATGCCCAGCGAAACACCGAGGAAGATCAGCGTCGGAACCAGCAGCAGCGCAGCCAGTGCGGCTGTCAGAGGCACAGCAACGATCAGAAACAGAACCAGGAGCGGGACTTTCGGTTTCCTCTCCGCAGGCGGCAGTTCCTTCTCCTCCTTCGGTACACGCCGGGAGCGGTCAGCAGTTGCCCGCTGTCCCGTCCGGTTTTCTCTTTGGGAAAGGGAGGCGCTTCTTCGCCTCGTACGAAAGCTCCTGGAGGAGTCCTTCTCTGTACCTGCTTTCTTCCCGACCTTTGCCCCGCCTTCCGGCAGGTCAAAGCCCAGAAGATGCTCCACAGAGTTCTGATTGGAATGGGCGGGCGGCGCCTGGAAGAAGGGTTCTTTCTCGGATCCCTGCATCAGAGAGTCGACCGTCTCCGGATGGGATCCGGCGTTGTCCTGGGCATCGCCGGCCTGTTCCGTATGCTCAGGCTCGCTTCCGCCTGCCGACTCCGTACCGGTATCCGCATCCGTCTCTGCAGGGGCTTCCGGATCTTCTTTCGCCTCCGCGGCTGCCGCCGGCGCTGTGTCCGTATCCGTCTCTGAAGCCGCTTCAGACTCCGCCTTCTCTTCAGCCGCGTCAGACGGTTCCGTCCCGACGTCTGTCCTGACAGCCGAAACGGACGGGGCAGTCCCGGCCTCTGCGGCAGTTTCCGCTTCTGCGGCAGCCTCCGCCTTTGCTGCAGCCTCGGCTTCTGCGGCTGCTTCCGCCGCAGCCTGATTCCTGAAATCCGCCAGGATCTCGTCCACCCCGGGAACCACCGATTCGTCAAAGTTCGGGGACCCGGATTCTTCAACGGTCCTCACCGCCTCTGCGGCAGCTTCGGCTCCCGACTGTGTGACAGCCTCTGCAGCCTCGGTATCATCCGGCTCAGACTCATCTTCGCCAGACTCATAATCGTCAAGGTCCAGCTTGAATTCCTGCGTATCTTCCAGAGAAAGCCCTCCGGTGGGTTCGGCGAACTCCCCAGTCTCTTTTGCTTCTCTTTCGAAGAGAGAGAACTGATCCTCCTCCTCATAAAGGAAGGGAGCGTTGCCGGGGAAGAGCTCGGTAAAGACCCGGTTGATTTCCAGGACAAAGGGTGGGATCTCGTCGCCCTCTTCATACCCATCCTCATCCTTGGAGCTGGAGGAGACAGAGAGTTTCCTCTCCTTCGCATCATAGGCGCGCGCAATGATGACCGCCTGACGCGTCGGAGAGACGAGGCCGTGAATCAGGGCATACTCGTCTTCGACGGAGTCAAACATCCGTTCGTATATTCTCAGTGCAAGCTGTCTGTCTTCTTCGTACATGAAGGTCAGAAGCTTTGCCAGCTCCGCCAGAAACTTCTGTCTGTTGATCGCGCTCACCCCCGATAAAATCGGTACTGTCCTGATATTATATCGTCACAAAGCCCGCAGGTCAAGAAATTTCTTCTGTTTCGCGTGTTTTCGGGCCTTGACAAGGCGCAGGCCAGCGCTTACAATATCCCGGAACTTTCAGAAAAGGAGTAGACTATGGCCAAAGAGAAAAAAGTGGAACAGATCACCGATATGGAGACGGACTTTGCCCAGTGGTATACGGACATCTGCCGCAAGGCGGAACTCGTGGAATATGCCTCTGTCAAGGGCTTTACGATTCTGAGGCCCTACGGCTACGCCATCTGGGAGAATATGCAGCAGATCATGGACGGCGAGTTCAAGAAGACCGGACACGTCAACGTCGCAATGCCCGTCCTGATCCCCGAAAGCCTTCTGAAGAAGGAGGGCGAGCTTGTCAACGGCTTCGCCCCCGAGGTCGCCTGGGTCACCATGGGCGGCAGCGAGGAGCTGGAGGAGCGTCTGGCCTTCCGCCCCACCTCCGAGACCATGTTCTGCGACCACTGGTCCCGGGTCCTGCATTCGTACCGGGAGCTCCCCATGCTGTATAACCAGTGGTGCTCCGTCATCCGCTGGGAAAAGACGACCCGTCCTTTCCTGCGCTCTCGCGAGTTCTGGTGGCAGGAGGGTCACACGATCCACGAGACCGCCGAGGAGGCGCAGGCCGAGACCGAGCAGCAGCTGAACTGCTATGCGGATTTCTTTGAGAAGACGCTGGCCATCCCCGTGGTCCGCGGCCGCAAGACCGAGAAGGAGAAATTTGCCGGCGCGGAGGCCACCTATACCGTCGAGTGCCTGATGAAGGATCACAAGGCGCTGCAGGGCGCCACCTCCCATTACTTCGGGGATAAGTTTTCACGCGCCTACGACGTGACCTTCACCGGCCGCGACAACAAGCTGCAGTACCCCTTCCAGACCTCCTGGGGCTCCACGACAAGGATGATCGGCGCGGTCATCATGGCCCACGGCGACAACAACGGCCTTGTTCTCCCGCCGAAGATTGCCCCCGTCCAGGTCATCATCGTCCCGGTCGCCGCCCACAAGCCCGGCGTGAAGGAAAAGGCCGAAGAGCTGCTGGCGCAGATCTCAGCCCTCGGTGTCCGGGTACAGGCGGACTTCTCCGACAACAGCATGGGCTGGAAGTGCGCCCAGCACGAGATGAAGGGCGTGCCACTGCGTCTGGAGATCGGCCCGCGGGATATCGAGAACAACTCCTGCGTCATCGTCCGCCGTGACAACGGTGAGAAGACCGCGGTGTCTCTGGACGAGCTGGACGTACAGATTCCGCAGCTCCTCGACGCGGTGCAGCAGGGGCTGTACGACGCGGCGAAGAAAAGCCTCGACGAGCACATCTTCGCAGCCGGCTCCATCGAAGAGGCAAAGAAGCTCCAGGAGGAGCACGGCGGCTTCATCAAGACCATGTGGTGCGGCGACGAGGCCTGCGAGCTGAAGATGAAGGAAGAGGCCGGCATGTCCTCGAGATGCATCCCCTTCCATCAGGAGAAGCTCGGCGAGACCTGTGCCTGCTGCGGCAGACCCGCAAAGCACATGATCTACTGGGGCATCGCCTACTGATTTGAATGACCGCCGAAGTGAGCTGCTGACTCACTCCGGCGGTCATACTATTGTGGTTCATGTAATGCCGTTTTGTATTTCCGGCAGGGCTCAGGCCGACGGTTCCACGGGCTGAACTTCCGTGACGTGCACACAGCCCTCTGCGACTTGGAAACGGATTTCGAATCCCGCAAAGCCCATCCCGTATGTCCGTCCGGCATCCTGCTGATACTGCGGCCGTGGATCGTGGGCCAGGACCGAGAGCAGGGCAGCCCGCTTTCCCTCCGGGATCTCCGCCAGCAGCCTGGCCGGAAAGTCGACCTCCAGAAGCTTCCCCTCATCCGGGGCAAAGCCGCAGGCGGCATCAGGGATGCTGTCGGCATAGGGAACGTAGGGCTTGATGTCGTAGATGGGTGTGCCGTCCAGCATATCGGCCCCCTCCACAAGAAGCACCGTACCCTCCCGGTCATCCCGCCGGAAGCCCGTGAGACGGACGCAGGAGAGCCCCAGTCCGTTCGGCCGGAAGGGCGAACGGGTCGCAAACACGCCCATGCGGACGTTTCCGCCGAGTCGCGGTGGCCGGACGGTCGGAGACCAGCCCCGGTCCGCATTCGCGGAGAAGCCCCAGATCAGCCAGATGTGAGAGAAGCCCTCCAGACCGCGCAGCGCCTCGTCCGTGCGGTATTCCGGCTCGAAGACGATCTCACCGGTCAGCCCCGGGACAAGTCCCGCCTGCCGGGGGATGCCGAATTTGGCCGGGAAGTCCGTACGGATCTGCGCAATGGGCCGGATCGCCAGTTCGTGACTCATAAGATTCTGCCTCCTGCAGCTCCGGTTATCTCTTTGCGCTCATATTATCAGAGAAGCGACGGTTTTTCAACGTATCCGGATGAAATATTCTCTGAACAGCATTCCGCAGGTGCTTTTTTTATATGACAGCGAATGGATCACCTATGCACTGCTTTCTACACCCCTGCAGTAATTCTCGACAATTTCCAGATACAAAACAACTCTCTGAACAACAGGTTAATCGCCTGCATTCAGAGAGTTGCTTTACCTGATAGACTTATTTCATGTTATCATACAAATCCTTCGCCACTGTTTCAGCTGTACTTCTGAAATCATATCCTCCCATTTTCTCTGTACCGTTCTCAGTGACTGTGAGCGGTGTTTCAGATATGCCGTTAGCCGTCACCACTACATAGAAGTACTTATGAGGTGTAATTTCCTCGATAATATACCAGCCATACGGCAGCTCGCCGATCCAAATGCATCCCGATGTACCGGATGTCATAGGATCCAGAGTTACACCAGCAGGAGCACTGTCGCCTCCAAGCTGTGTTCTCGTATTCCCTTCTTTGACAATGTACGGTGAAGTACCTGAACCCTTGTAGACGATAAAGGTTCTTCCGCTTACGGGGTTATATGTATTGTCCGCTTTCCTGAGAATCACTTTGCGGCTGCCGGAGCTTCCGGTCCAGTAGATGATACCGGCATTCTCCTTCTCTCCTTCAATCGTGCCGAACAGGTAGGTGTCCGTACCGTTCTCGGTAGTGTCATCGTCCTGCGCATTGCGGAAGGCTTTCAGGTGCGCAGCGTCATACTTCCCATCTGGGATCGTTCCACTGGCCGGTTTCTCAACAAACTCAACACCATCCTTCATCTTCGCAAAGGGCATCGTCTGCCTGTACCGGTACTGATTTTCCGCCCAGACCCATATGGTTCCGTCTCCTATGTATAGGTTGGCTGCATTAACCAGATCTCCGGTGACAATGATACTCGCCGGTTCATACGAGGTTTCCGCTGTGCTCTCCGCTCCGGTTTCGGCAATATAGATATCCTGGCGAACCTTATTATCCGTCGGATAATTCTTGCCGCCGTTCATCTTGCTGCTGTAACCGCTCTTCGTGACAAAGTTACCCGCAGCAGAAATCAAATTGCCTGAACCGTCCGTTCCCGTGCCGCCAAAGTAGGGGGCACCGGACAGGTTAAGGATAGCACCGGCCGCCAGGTAGATGCCCGCGCCGGCCGTGGTAGCCGAATTTCTGTTGATGGTGCCGGCAGTCAGGTTGATTTCTGCTCCGGATGCTGCATAGATCGCTCCTCCGTTTGCTGCAGTGGAATTGCGCAGCGTCGCGCCTGTCTGGATATTCAGTGTACCTGCGTTCACATTCACAGTCCCACCGTTGCCGGTAAAGGCATAGGTCGTGCTGCCCTGTGTCGATGCCACGCTGCTGCCGTCCATTGTAATGTTGGTCATCGTCAGTTTTGCGCCGCCGCTGACAGTGAAGAGCGAAGCAACATCGGAATAGCCTCTCGCAAGAATTGCGGTACTTGTGCTGTCTCCGGATGTTCTGGCCGAGATTTTATTTTCCGTCGCGCTGAAGAGATATGTAGCACCTGTGTACGTTGCAGCAGTCGGTGCGGTGGTAATGATGATATTATCGTTCGTCTGGTTCAGGGTCACCGCATCGCCACTTGGAATAACATAGTCCACCAGCATCTCGATCTTCACGGGGTTCGTTGCGCTCATGGCTGCACCGTTGCCGTTGGTACGGGCGTAGGCTACCGCTGCGTTTAGGGTGTTGAACACATGCTCGTCGTCGTCATCAGTATCCACAATCTTGCAGATCACCGGACCCCAGACAAGCTTATTATTGCCGCCGTCCTTACCGACAAGATAGATGTTTTTGTCGTTCCTGAAAATGTCGAAGTTATCTGTGGAGACGCTGCTGAGATAGTTGCCGAATTGCTCGCCGACCGCATCGTGGCCGGAGGGTGCATAAACACCGATCTTCGCATCCGGGGACAGCGCATCGTTTACTGTGATGATATTGTTGACATTGTTGCTCGTAACGCTTGAGATGTCGATGTTTCTCTGCTGACCGCTGTCTGTCACATTGTCATAGATGACCGGGTTTCCGGAAATATACAGCCTGCAGTCCTGCCCGTTAAGGTAAAAAGCTCTGTAGGTATCAGAAACCGTATTCCCGGTGATCGTGCCGCCGGTCAATGTCACCGTGACATGATTCTCTGTATAGATAACGCTTCCGTGCTGATCGGCCGAACAGCCGGTGATCAGACCGCCGTTCATGATGAAGGTATCGTTCGCGTGGATATAGATGGCGCCGCCGTTATTTTTGGCAGTACAGTTACGGATAATACCGCCGTTCATGGTGAATATGCCATCCTCAACATCCACCGCGCCGCCGTGACCGCCGTAGGTTTTGCTCTCGCAGTCTTCGATAATGCCGCCGTTCATGGTGAAGGAAGCGCTGTCCACGGAGCAGTAGACCGCGCCTCCGCGGGCGGATTTGCAGTTGGTGATCGTGCCGCCGTTCATGATAAACGAGGTATGGGTATGCAGGTAGACCGCACCGCCGCCAAGGGTATTGCCGTCACAGTTGTGAATCAGTGCGCCGTCGTTCATGATGAGTTGGCCGTTCTGGAGGTCGACCGCGCCGCCGTGGCCGGAAGCTTTTGCATTCTGCAGTGTGCTGCCGGCATCCAGCGTCAGTTTGGAATCCGCATACTTCAGGTCAAAGATGCCTCCGTCGCCGCTGCCCCTTCCGCTGTTGTCGATGGTGATGTTCTGAAGCGTCAGATCGCAGTGATCGATATCGTAGCATAAACCGACTTTGCCGCGGGTGACCTCGCAGGGTTTGTTCCCGTTCTGGTTCATCACACTTGGCGCAGTTGTCCAGGTCAGCTTATAATCCCCGCCCCAGTCAAAGAGATCTGTTGTAGCCGCTGCACCACCCTGCAGGTTGTATTTCGATACGAGCATCTCGATGCGGGTGTCGTTACCGGCAGAATTCTTCGCGCTGTAGGATGTTGTCCCGGCAGCATCGGTATAGAGTTTGTCAAGGGCTCGATAAGCAGCCCCTACTGAGGAGAATTGTGCCTCTCTATATACAGGATTTGCCGCTGTGCCCGCATTGTAGTAGAGTACGTTGGTTCCGTCCATAATCTGGCAGATATAGCCTTCCTTCCACACGGCGAAGAGCGCTTTCGTCGCATCTGCGGTGTTTGTGGGATCATAACTGTAGCTAAGGGTCTTCTCGCTACCGACAGTGTAGGTGTCACCCGTCCTGGTGACCGTCACCGTGCCATCCGGCAGATAGTTGACCCACCCGTCCGGAACGGTATCATCCTTGCCAAGGAGAGCATGTTTCTCATAACTCCAGCCCTGGAGGATATAGCCGTCGAGATATGCTCCGGAATAGGTTTCAACCTCCCGATCCTCCGGATCCGTCTGCCAGTCCAGCGTTTCCACCGGTACACCGGCGAAGGTCTCCTGGTCCGCGTTTGTGCCGCCGTTGAAGTCGAAGAAGAGGCTGACAGGCTCGCGCAGGCAGTAGAGCCGCAGCACTGCCCCGTCCGGAACAGCCTTGAAGACGTAGTCGTTACCTTCCTTCACCTGATACTGCCATTCTCTTCTGCCGCTGTCACTGTAGCCGATTTTGAGCGCAGTAACCTCAGCGGCCCCTTCAATCAAGGTGTCGCCATCGTAGAGTGAAGCATAGCGGAAGGTATACAGCGCATCGACAGCATCGTCTGTGTCGAAACGATAGTTCTTTTCCGTCTTCCAGGCATTGGCAAAGGCCTCGTCGACTGCATACTCAGTTCCTGCAGTGACGGCCGCAAACGGCCATTTCCCCTCACTGCCGGTGACAGCTGCCGCTGCGCTCTCCTTTCCTGCAATGCCGCTGTATGTCACGAGGTTGACCAGGAGCTCGCTGTTTGTGATGTTTACGGTCAAAGCCCGGCTGGGAGCTGTGTTCAGGGTAAAGAGCCGTGTGGCACTGTCATAGCTCGTGCTGCCTTCATAGGCTGCGCTGTCGGATGTATAGAGCGCACTGACGTCCGTGCCCCATTCGTCGTCTACGCCGGTCTCCTGCAGGGTCAGCTTTGCGCCGACAGGGACCGTGAGGATCCGGCTGCCGCCGTCGGAAAGCGTAAAGGTATAAGTGCCATTTGTTGCATCCGTCGTCTCATCGTCACTGGGGTCGTTCGGGGTTGCATTGATGAAGATCGGATATCCCTTGATGGTGTTGGCGCCGTACAGCAGCGTCGCAGTAAAGGCGAAACTTCCTGACGTACTCGGAGCCACCACTGTCTTGGTCACGGTGATGTCCGTCGTCTTCTTGCTGTTGTAGAAGGTGATGATGTCGCCGTTGTTGGCGTCTTCGACAGCCGCGGCATAGCTGTAGGAGCTGCTGTCTGCGAGCGTGCCGCTGTTGTACTTCACCTTCGTGTCATACGTCGTGGCGATGGTATCTGGTGCTGTGGTGATCTGTGTCGTGTCCTCCCAGAGAGTCAGTTCTGTCGCACCAACCGGGATCTTTACCGTCTTCGGTT
Source organism: Oscillospiraceae bacterium (assembly GCA_024697625.1). Lineage (GTDB taxonomy): Bacteria > Bacillota > Clostridia > Oscillospirales > Oscillospiraceae > Limivicinus. Next base: position 9,719 of record JAILFJ010000017.1, on the reverse strand, counting down.
CAAAATTGGGGGCCACTTCGCCGTCATTCGTGCTGATCGCGGTCAGGCTGAGGGTCGCCGGTACATCCCCATTGCCCAGGAGGTTTCTGTTGAGGTCGTACGTGTGCCCCCTGAACTGATAGGTACCCGTAAAGATGAATGTGCGCTGGCTGACCAGCGGATCGAGCAAGCCGGCCTTCAGTGTGATATCCACGGTCTTCCAGTTTATTACCGTGATCACATAGCCGTCTGTCGCATTTCCGCTGATCGTGACGTTTTCATCGCTTTTTTCTATGCCGTTGCCGGTGACTTTGATCGTCACAGGCCCGTTCAGGCCGATATAGCCCGTCGGTGTGATCGTCTGGGTCAGCGTATAGGTATCCGCCCAGAATTTGTTGCTGGTGTAGAATACCCCGGCAGGCGGGTTCGTGCTTGTGGAACTGGCGTAAAGATCGGACCCCAGTGTGCCAACGGAAGAAGAGAGAGAGAACATGCCGTTGATCGTGGTATTCCCGTCCTGATCCACCAATTTGAAGGTCACCGGATAGGACTTCAGCGTGTTGGTAAAGGCAAGCGTACTGTCGCTGCTGACGGTGAAGCTTGCGGTTTTTCCGTCTGTGGGAGTACTACCGTTGACCACCCAGACTGTATCGTAGTTGTTATCCGCATCTGTCTTTTCCGTGACTGTCAGGACACTTCCTGCGGGGATTCCTTCCGGAACCGTATAGCTTCCCCCGCTGGTAACGGTGAAGTCGTTCAGATCTGTTGTTACACCCTCATCTACATACGAAGCTGAATAGCTAAACATGACATTGGCACTGGTGTTGCTGACCAACGTTTTTGTCACTGTGACGGTGTAGTTCTGACGGGTGTTTGTAAAGAGCACTGTGCCGCCGGCGTCTGTGTTGGTCCAATAGATAGAATTGCCGCTGACCGCGTTGAGAGGAACAGACGTTGTATCCGTGCTGTTGCCAAGATTGATCGGATTGGCACTGCTGACCTGACCAAGGCGCGACAGATCCGTGACGTAGTACTGCACAGGCGTCTCTGTCACCGTGATCTTTTCGGTATGGTCAAACGTCCCGTTACTGTAAGCAGTAGTTGCCTGGGCTTTGACTGTGATCTCCGGAAGCGCTGTTCCATTGGAATCGGTCTTGCGCGTTCCGTCGGCGTTATAGAGCGTAATGACCGTTTGGATCCAGCCCTCTCCAGTCTTGTTGGAGCTCAGCAGCTTTGCGTATTCCCCATGCATGAGAGTAAAGGTGTTCTCCGCGGAAATACGCTGATCAGAATGATTGGGAGCTTTATAAGTGCCCTCCACCTTAACCGTAAAGGTAAAGGCCTGGGTCTGCTTGCCGGGAGCGGGAACAGACTTGTAGACATATACGGTCTGTGCCTCGTCTCTGGTCGACCAGACAGCGTACAGTGTACGGACGATTGTCTCATTCGCAGTGGTAGTACCGGTGCTGAAAAATCCATCTGTCGCGTTAAGATCCGGAATCGTCCAAGCATTTCCGGCTGGCTTTGTCGCCGAGAAATCGGGCGTCGTCGCATTCTGGGCATAAGCCCAGCCCTGGAACTCATAGCCCACACGTGTACTGGTCCTGGGGAGTTCTTGGGTCTTTGGCCCGTTTGCGTCAGGGGCAATATCATCATGAGAATAGTCGTACTCTTGTATTCCGCCCTCCGGATAGTTGTCATCCAAAAGCAATGCGTAAGCATCCTCTCGGCAGGTAAAGGTCACCGTGAGGGCGTTTTCGTTGGAAATCAGGGTCTCCTCGATGCTGAAAGGCTTAGTATTTTTGCTCTCACCGTGCACCAGCCTGTGGCTGTGCTGCGTTCCGTTCAGAGGAGTATGCGAATAGGATACGTCAGCTTTGCCTGGATTGGTGTCATAGGTCATGTCACCGATTTTCACCGAGCTGTCCCAGATCAGCACATTGCCGACGCCAAGCGTATTTGTGCCGCTGATGGTAATATTCTTTTCTTCGCCCTTTGGGAAGGCGAACATGAGGCTCTCGCCGTCGGCAAGTGTGATGGTTTCCAGATTTGCAAGCGGTTTGCGGTCGTACATGCCCTCACGCACATTAATAATCTCAAGCGCCTCATTGTTTACCGCACTGATTGAGAAGGAGACCGCTCCGTGTCCGGTACTGTTGACGAGGGTGAGGTAGACCATCGGTTCCCATACGGCGTAAAGCGTCTTCTCATCAGTGCGTGTGATGGCGATGACGCTGTCCGCCGCGTAGGTAGCAGCATAGTCGCCCTCCGTCGCACTCTCGTCAAAGCCGAGCAGGAACCAACCGTTCGGGTGCTCAAAGAACTGATGTGCGTCCGTGACAGGCTGGCCTTGTGCGTCCTCCGTCAGCTCGGTCGCGTAGCGATACAGGTGTACCGCGGCATTGGACTGGATGTCGCCGAAGAGGATCTGCGTCGGTTTGCCGTCGCCGGTCAGGTGATCCGCCGTATTGATCCCGCTGACGCCGGGGTACTCCCAAGCCGGGAGCTCATCGCTGTCGTCAGTGTTCACGAAGCCCGTGTTCGCATCAAGGGTAAGGTTTGCAATCTCCGGGCGTCGGTCGGAGTGTTCCCTGTACTGATAGATTGCCTGGAGATAGATGCAACTGTCGGAAGCCGCATTGGCAGCATTGATGGTATAAGGATCGCTTGGCTCATAGTAGGTTGTGATATTGCCCGAGCTATCCTTTTCCATGGGGATATAGACCGGGTTCCCATCCGTGCCGCTCTTGGCAACCAGCGCCCAGCCGCGGAAGATGACCTCATTGTTCTCGATTTCTTCACCGTCAAGTGTCAGACCGGTGGGTGCCTTGAAGATCTGTGTAGACGCACCGTCGGCATAGGTCGTGTCGTCAGCCTCCGGGTCCAGCCAGGTAGGCATGGCACCGTTGACCACCTTGCCGTCGGGCATCACGTACCTTGGTACGTACCGGATCTTGTATCCGCCGTCCAAACGCCAGTGAGCTGTGAGGGTAAAGGGTTCCGTGATCGGATCGGAGAAGTTATATGGCACACTTTCGCTATTTTTGAACCAGCCGAGGAAGGTCCAGTGCTCGCTGGTATTCGGAGCGCGGTACTTCTGCGGCGATACATAGATCTGCCGCCAGATGTCGTAGTCCATCACCGTCGTACCGGTGATATATCCCCCGTCCAGGTTGGCCTGTGTCCAGTCGTGGTAGAACTGCCAGTAGCGGTAGAGCTCATCCGTGGCAGACGCTGTACCATCACTCGTGACATAGATGGCATTTCGGCAGTCCGAGGGCAGGCTGGAGCCGTCCGTGCTGCGATACTGCGTATTGATATAGTAGTAAATCGTTCCGTTATAGATCTCCGCCGCGGCATCGCTGATTGGGACATAGAGCCGGGTCAGACTGTACTCTCCCACCGTCTCCCCGTAGGTGCCGTTCATATAGGTAGCCTGATCCTTGCGATAGCCGGAGTCTGCCAGACGCTCCACGGTTTGGCCATCGGACTTGTAGATCACGCCGCGGTTGAATGCCCCGTTCGGGATCTGCTGCTGATAGGATGCATAGGTAACATTCGTATGGTCGATATGGTCGATCTCTGCACCGTTGGGGTTGATCATGACGCGGTATTTCAGGGGCTTATAGACGGCATAGAGTATGATATCGCCGTCAGGCATGGTGCTGTTGAAGTTAAACGGCGTGCCGAGGCCTCCCTGGTTGTCATACCAACCGGCAAAGCTGTGACCGGCAGGGATATTCGCTTCGGCTTCAGCCTGGTTCACATTGGCACTGGAAAGGGACTGATTGTAGTAATAGGGACGTGACGCGATGCTGAGTTCATCCCCAACCGAGGTCGAACCTGAACCATACCTATACGAAACATAGTGCAGGTTGGGCCTGTAGTAGAAATTGATAATCATCGCGTTGTAGCCAACGGAAGTCACGTAATAGGCACTGTAGCCTTCAGTGCTGCCTGAAGGAAGGTCTACTTCATTCCCGTTTTCATTTCCTTTAACCAGCTTCACAACTGGATCCGTATAGCCAGCATAGGCCGCTACAGCACGAGATTTCGGATCACCTTTGGAATTGACCTCCATTTCTAGATTAGGAGCTGACGGGAAGCCGGTATTGGGAAGCTCAGGATCCCAGAAATAGACACGGTAGACATATTTTCGCGTGTTTTGTTGATATCTGCAGCGGAATTCATGCGTAATCCCGTTTTCCGCAGTCGTGGCTATGTAATTATTTTTTGGACCGACGTAAATCACGCCTTCGTCCATGGCTTCATAATTACCCTTAAGACTGCTCGGTGCAATATTATCCCAGTAATAGGAGTCTTCCCGGGCAATCCATCCGATAAAGCCATAACTATTGGGACGGTCAGGCTGTTTGTCCGGCCAACGGTCAGCAATAGTTTCCCCGTATTTAGCAGTCAGATCATAATAATAAATTGTATAAGTTGTATTGCCGCTCGTTGTGGTATACCTTCCGCAAGGAACGAAATCCACCGGAATTGTTGTACCACAGTTGATTTGGTTGCTTGTCAGAAATTGATTGTAGTTTTCCGAATTGGTAATACCGCTGACATAATACGTTGTTGAGCCAGAGCTCGACTGCTGTTTATAAAGCGTTCCCGTATAGGTCACGGTTGCCTGTTCCTGTGTGTTGTAGTACCAGCCTTGATCGTCGCGCAAAACCGTTCTCATGGTTCCATCGACAAAGCCTAACGTATAGGCTGTGCTGGCATCGTCGTTGGCAACGCGGTAATAGCGGGTACCGCTGTAGGCTGTGCTGCCGTTGTAGACAAAGTTGTTCGCCTGGTTCAGCCTGAAGTATTGTCCGGCCGTCGTAGAACCATATTTCGTTCCGGTGCCGCTTGTGCTGACATTTCCGTTTGCATCAAAATAATAGATAGTTCCGTTATACGCTGTGCCGCTTGTATTATTCTGCGTTGATCTGGAGTACACGATTCCAGTATATTCGTTGGAATATGTATAATTACCATTCCAACCTAAACGAGTACGATACCATTTATTATTGCCTCTATACAGAGTTATTTGTGTTAGCGTTCCATTATCTGATATATAATAAGTACCGTTTGTTCCGTTGTTCGGGGTATTTGCAACTGAATAATAATAATTGTCTGCTCTTGTATAGCTTACACTACCCAACAGCTCCACGACATTTCCGCCTGCAACACCGTACTGTGTTCCGGTGGCGTCGTTGGTTTGCAGATAGCGGTAACCGTCGTAAGCATTGCGCACATCAACATTACCCACGTAGATCCAACTGCCGTTGCCGTCCGAGGTCAGAGCGATGATATTACCATTCACGAAACCGTAGACTGTGCCGGTGTAGGAGGTCGCCTCCGCTTCACTCATAGCAATATAATCCGTAGTTGAACCACTATTGGACTTCGAGGAATATCCGATATCAAAGCGCAGCGTGTAACGGTTCCGGTCGTAGTACACATTGACAACTGTGGAGCCGTCACCTGAAATGGTCTGCTGCTGGATGCCACTCTGTTCCCCGGCTTTCTCCTTATCCTGATCCGCAGAGAGATGAGCGAATTGCAGCTTATATTTCTCATAAGGCTTAAAGGTTTGTCCATCCCGTTCGACAGTTTCATTGGGTGCGGTTTGCACCGCTGACGTCTGTGTGCCGCCAACACCCTCCAGCTCTTTAAAGTACATAATGGAATAGTCATCGTCGTTGGCATTTTCCAGCCAGTAGATGACTGTATACCTGACATTTTGCGCACCCCACTTTGCGCAGAGCGTCATATCGTCCAGACTTTTATAGAAGCGCAGCTTGCCACCATCGGTTGAGAACAGCTTGTCCTCGTCCGCGCCGGTTTTGGTGATAGCACCGTTCGTGATGTAATATGTCCCTATATTATTCACAGACCCGTCGGCGTTTACCAGCTTGATCGCTCTGGTATTGTAGGTGACATCATAGGCCGTGGCGTTCTTTACATACTTCAGGCTGACATTCTGCGCCTGGTCGAGGTTGGAGATCTCGCCCGAGTCGCCGTCTATAGTGGCAAAAAGATACCAACCCTGGAAGGTATAACCCGGGCGGCTGCTTTGATGAGCGTTGAAAAAGGCGTTATCGCAGTAGTAGTTGGCACCGTCGTTCCCATCCTGCCGGTCGTCGTTGGTAAGACGGTAGGCAGCGGGGACATAGGTAGAACCGTTGCCGGATTTGCCTCCGTTGAAATAGATCCAGCGCGCCTCAGCAAACACTGGGAACAGCTCCAGTGACATGACGCGTTCACCGGTTTTGGCGACAGAAATATAGTAGCCATCCGTATGGTTTGCGCTGTTGACCTCGTTGCCGTCAAAATCTACCGTGCGATAGATCACATAATCCTGAGCAATGTCATCATAATACTCCCATCCGGCAAAAATCTGGTGGGCTGGGTCCGGGCTCTCACATTTGACGTTGCCGATGCGGACTTCCACGCTGTCTGCGCTTCCGAAGACCACCAGTTTGCGTGTCATCAGGCTGTTGGCAACCCCCGCAGTATCTTCCTTGGGGCCTTTATGGAAGTTGATGAAGTAGAAATCCTCATACAGCGGCGCGAGATAGACATGGGCATTGCCGTCCCTGTCGAGGGCCGCGGTGCCGGTAACTCCGCCCAAATTCCATGTAATGTTATCGTCGGCGGTGTTGTCATCATTATCGGAGACGGTGATTTTCCCGTCTCCGTTTACGTCGTTGGTCGTGATGCTGATAGCCTGTTCAAAGTGGACCTGTTCCGGGTTGCTCGGCCACATAAAGCTGATCGTCCCGGAGTATTTACCGGTGGAGGTATTCAAGCTACTGTCATCACTCTTCATATTCACGACATACCAGCCGTAGAAATACTTTTCGGTCTTGGTGGTTCCGCCGTTTCCGTCGTCCAGCTCCAAGACAAGGTTTTCCGGCTCGGCAATCAGCTCCATCGTATCTCCGTCTTTAAGGATCTGTGTCGTCTGATAGCCCTTGCCATCCTCTTTCGTGTTCGGGAAATTGTAGGGAGTAGAGCTTGTCGCGACGGGGTCCCCGTTGTTGTCTGTAAGAACGATCCCGTTCTCATACTGCTCGTCGGTATAGCGATCAATGAAGTGGAACTCCACACGCGGGTTCTTTACCTCGCCGCCCTCATGGCCGATGACAACGTATACCGAGAATCCGTCAGTCTCAAACTCGATCACGTCTCCGCTGACCACGCTGCCGAGGATCTCCGCCTGTTCGCCGGCCCGACGGAAGCCCTGTGTCCTTCTGCCGTCTGACGAAGCTGTGCTGCTTGTCGAGAATGCACTGGCAGCGGCCATGGGGGCGCTCCTGAAGTGGACGACGTCGATCTCGCTGCCGGGCTGGATCTCCTCCTGCAGGAGCCGGATGGAGACCGCCACGCCCTGCTCCGGCTGATAGTGTTCCCCTGTTGCAGGGTCAGTCAGGCTGATGTCGAAGGCATGGGCGAATGCAAAAGCTCCGACGTCCTCATCGAGGGCCTCGGCTGTTCTCTGTACATATTCGTTATACTCCGCGGTACCCTCATCCAGCTTGCTGACACTGAGCTCCGCATTCTCCGGGACGCCGGCATCGGCGGGGCAGGACACGGAGATCTCATAGCTGACACCGTCGGTAGCTGTGAAGGTCCTTGTCCCGGTTTTTTCTTCCGCTTCCGTCTCAGGTTCTGTGTCATCGGGTACCGTCACCAGGTATCCGATGACATCCTTCGCAGAAAAGATCACTGAACTGCCGTAGAAGTACGGATCCGGGATCAGCTCCGCCGTGCCGTCCACAGACAGGCTCCAGACCTTCGGCTCCGCACCGTTCTGCACGGCTTCGCCGATGGCAGGGTCAGTGAGGGTCACAGTCACAAGTGTCTCAGGCCGGCATCGGCTGCCGTCCTCATCGGTCAGGCTGAGCTCCGCCGAGACAATGGCTCTGGCCTCCGGGATTGCCGGGAATTCGGCCATCGCCGATGCACTGAAGGAGATGCTTCCGGAGAAGGGGCCCTGCACGGACACGACGGTTCCATTTTCTGTCTCGGAGTGGAGAGTTTTCTCCCCCTGCTGCCCGGACAGCACGAAGCGGAGGGAGGCATTCTCCGTCATGAAGCTAACGCTTCCCAGGACGGAGGTATCCAGCTGATCCGTAGTTCGGAAGCGGATCGGATCCATGATCCTGTTCTCTTTAAAGGCCAAGCGGTCCTGGTTGACGCCGACGTCTGTCATCACGCCGATGTCTCCGGGGAGGCCCATTCCACTGTAAGTCTCGTCAAAATACGCAAGGAAGGCTTTCCCGTCCAGGGCAGCACGAAGCAGCCCCTCATCCGTCACCGTGACCTGAAGAGGCTCCTCGGGGAAATATGCGGTTCCGTCGGGGTTGCGAAGCTCGATCTCCAGCAGATAAAGTGCAACCTCGAGGTGGATCTCTGCCTCGTCGTAACGGAGGCAGCGTGCCGCAGCGGTCACGGTCTCCGGAATAAATCCGGTGATCCCGACGGTAAGACTGTCGTCTGTGAAGCTGTCGACCGGAAAGACGCCGAATGCGAGGTCATCTTCTGCGGATTCGCTTTCTGGTTCTCTGCCAAAGAGCTGCTTCCAGAGCGTATTGCTCCAGAGCACCGGCACGGTTGGGTTCCGGTACCCATCCTCGGAAGGAAGCTCTGTGGCACGGACCGTGAGTGTGCGGTACGGAAGCTCCGCATTCTCTTCGGGTTCCTCCGGCTCCTCGATTTCTTCTGCCTCCCCGGCCTCTTCCGGGGCTTCGGGGGCCTCTGGCACTTCTTCGGGCAGCTCGGCATCGGGAGTCTCAGCCGGCGCTTCGTCAGGGGTCTCTTCCGGCGCTGTTTCTTCCGCCGGTCCGGGAGTCTCTTCGGTCACTCCCGTCTCCGCAGACGGTTCTGCCGTATCACCCTCTTCCGGGGTTTCGGTCGTAACCTCCTCCGGAGCGTCTGGCGTCTCCGGGGGCTCAGTCTCCGGGTCCGTCGGCTCTGCACGTAACTCCGGTTTCGGGGACGGCGACGGTGAAGGCGAAGCCATATCATCCGATACATAGGCCATATCGACAGGACCGGCCCCGCCCGTCTCCGGCGCATAGTCCGCTCCGGCGGCGGGGATGAGGAGAGACAGGACCATGGACAATACCAGGGTCATACTCGTCATCTTGTTCAGTATATTCTTTTTCATTTTTTATTCTTCGCTCCATTCTGTGGGATGAAACCGACCGGCAGTCTGACAGCACCGGTGACATCCGCATCAGCCTAAAACTGTTATACTCTCTTCTCCACCTTATATCTTAACACAGCAAATTTATTCATTTATGAAGATTTTATTGCTATATGCTTAAAAATTCTTAGTATTACTATTATTCAGTGTAATTATGCATCACAACCTTCTTATTTGTCAAGGGGGGTGGCAGAATGTCACACCTTCTGCGGGAACTCCTGCCGGGGATTGTTGCATAGGTTCTGATCTGCTTGTCCTGGTGCCCTTAGCATTGTGAAGAAAAAGCAGAAGAGGGAACTCCTCTCAATACGCATCATGATAAACAGGTCACGCGAGGATAACATGCCTTTACTGCAGCATGGTGTCTTTATCGGGGTCAGCAATGCCATCTGCCCCTCGTGCCCTGTATTTACTCACCCATCGTCTAAGAGTGGTTTTTCCTATGCCGTTGGATCTGCTTATTTCAGAATATGATCCTTTCCCATCTATATACTCTTCCACTCTTGCTATTATCCATTCCGCGCTATGCTTC
>JAILFJ010000009.1 GCA_024697625.1 Oscillospiraceae bacterium | reverse complement strand
GATTATAACAAGGAACTAATAGGAGCCAGAAAGACTGAGCTTCCTGCCCTGTATGAGCCACTAGTATTAAACTGTGAACTTTTATTTGCTCTTGCGGATCAACTGGAAATAAGCGACTCCGAAAAGGAAGAGGTTGAAGGCAGGTTGGGTACCCAAACAAATGGGAGCTTCATTTCAAAGCCGATTAACGATTTTTATTCTTTTTCCAATAGAGATAACCGGTACGCAATGGATTTCTCGGGCGACGCACTTGATATTCCTGCAAATCTGCTCACGGCTGGTTCAACGATCACAATTACTGTGACCGAAAACGGCAGTAGCGTAACTTTTGATGATTATGTAATCACAAAGGTCGACCGTGAAGGAAAAACAATAGATAGGTTTATCGCCCACATTACTAGCAAGCAGTTGAAAAAACACAACTGGACCGCAGATTCAAGAGTCGTGATTACAATTACCTATGGCGACGCTTATGACAGGACGGTTACGTTCAACTATAAAGTATCCGAATTCCGGGAGCACTGGTACGGCGACAAAGTAGTGTTTGTACAAGAATGAGAAAAGGAATAGTTGCACTCATTTTAGTTGTTGTCTTGCTTCTTAGTCTTTGCGCATGCACGAAAACAGGTAAAGACTCGACATTCAGCATTCAGTTCATTGACGTTGGTCAAGGTGATTCGGCGCTTGTTGAATGCGACGGCCATTATATGCTTATCGACGGCGGCGAAACAACTGCGGGCGATAAGGTCTATGGTGTGCTGGTTGATAAAGGAATCCAAAGACTTGATTATTTAGTGATTTCACATCTGCATACCGATCATTATGGCGGGCTAATAAAAGCACTTACTTATGCATCATCAATAGGCAAGACACTAGCCAATACGGATTATTCGGACAACTCGAGATTCAGGTCTCTGGAGCATCAGCTTGCTATTAATGGAACATCAATTTCCGTACCACATGTAGGAGATAAATTCACATTAGGAAGTGCTGAGATCGAAGTAATCGACGTAGCTTCAGAAGATGCAAACGACTCACTAGTTCTCCTCATAACCTACGGCGACACACGGTTCCTGTTTACTGGAGATATTGAGTATTGGGCGCAAACAAGAATCTCAGACAAGTATCAAAACGAAAAGGATGCGTCTTTCCCAATCACCCTGATGAAGTTGCCACATCATGGTTCGTACAATGGTGCTCTTTACCGATTTTTGTGGACGTTTATGCCAGAATACGTAATCATATCTGTTGGCACAGGGAACCCTTATGGCCACCCACATCGTGAAACGATAGATATGCTGAACAGTAAAACGTGGACCCCGAAAGTATATCGTACGGATCAAAATGGGGATATAGTCGTTAGGTCGGACGGGAAAACTTTGACTGTAGAGACTAGCAGATAACCGGACTCAAAATCCACTATTATCCGCAATGACGAGAGGTCTGTATAAAAAAGCCCACATTATTTCTGGAAATAGTTTGCACTTTTCTATTCCCCAAGATCGAAAGCATTTCGGTTTTGGGGAATACTTTTTTGCTTCACAGGGAGGCACGCACAGAGCACTGTCCGTTTTATCGGACAGTGCGTTATGTATACTTAAGCCATCCTAAACACGGGAGGTCATCCTCATGAACGAAAGCATGCAAACCACAACCAGCACCCGGGCCCAGCAGATCGTCGGCGCGCTGTATCTTCTCGCCCTGCTCGCCGCCATCGTGCTCATTCTGCTGTGAGAAAATTCAAAAGAAAGATTGACGGGACGGCGTTTGGAGGATAAAGTATAACTATCTGCCATCCTAAAAAAGGAAGGGATATTTGCTATGAGAGTCGTCCTGCAGCATCTGACCAAGCGCTTTCCCAACCGAAACAAAAAAATCAAAGAGGACGTCGTGGCCGTCGACAATTTTACGTTTGAGATCCCGGACGGCGAGCTGATCGGCCTGCTGGGGCCTTCCGGCTGCGGCAAGAGCACGGTGCTGAATCTGATCTGCGGCCTGCAGAAGCCCACGAGCGGCAAGATCTTTTTCGGTGACGACGACGTGACCGAGCTGCCGCCGGAGAACCGCGGCGTCGGCCTGGTGTTTCAGAACTACGCACTCTATCCGCATCTGACGGTGCGGCAGAGCATCCTCTTCCCCCTGCAGAACCTGAAGGGGGCGGAGCGGCCCTCAAAGGAGGAGATGCTGCGCAAGGCCACAGAGGCGGCGAAGCTTGTCCAGATTGACGCCCTGATGGACCGCAAGCCCAGCGAGATGTCCGGCGGCCAGCAGCAGCGCGTCGCCATTGCCCGCGCTCTGGTGAAGCGTCCCCGTGTGCTCTTGCTGGACGAGCCGCTGAGCAATCTCGACGCGCGTCTCCGGCTGCAGACGCGCGAGGAGATCCGCCGCATCCAGCGGGAGACCGGCATCACCACCGTCTTTGTGACGCACGACCAGGAGGAGGCCATGAGCATCTCCGACCGTATTGTGGTCATGAAAAACGGCGTGATGCAGCAGATCGGACGGCCGCAGGATGTGTACGACAGCCCAGTGAATCTCTTTGTGGCGAAGTTTCTCGGCACGCCCCCCATCAACGTCTTTGAGGGCGAGGTGCGAAACGGCCTGCTCTACCTCGGGGAGGACTCCGTCCTGGCGGTGCCGCTGTCGGACCGGAAAGTCTGGGTTGGCATCCGGCCGGAGGGCTTCGTGCCCGAGCTTGCGGGTCCACTGCACTGCGAGCTGCGCGCTGTGGAGGTTATGGGCCGTGACATCAGCGTCGTCGCCGATCACCCCGCGAGCGTAAACACGGCCATCCGCGCCATCATCAGCGCCGAGGACCGTCCCGCGGAGGGAGCGGAGGCCGTGCGCTTTGCACTCAAGCCGGACAAGGTCTTCCTCTTCGACCGGGAGAGCGAGAAGCGCCTTGACGCTGTGCTGCGCTGAGGGTC
>JAILFJ010000002.1 GCA_024697625.1 Oscillospiraceae bacterium | reverse complement strand
CATCAAGGAGCTCGCAGAGGGCAATGTCTTCGATCTGACTCTGAACGTTCCGGGAATCCCGGAAAATGACGTGATTCAGATCTTTGGTATCCATCCGTGGCTTGAGACGCTGGTTCCTCAGCTCATTCTCGGCATTATCCTGCTCGTAACTTTCCTGGTCGCGCATTATCGCGGAAAGATGGATGCGCTGCGCGCGGAGCTGAGCGCAAAGTAAATACGCTGTTCCGGACAGCGTTCCCCCGCGGTACGTTGTCCCGGCAATAGATCCACCCTGCAAAGGGTAAAGTAAAAAATGGAGGATTGTTTCATGAAAAAACTTCTTGCACTGCTGCTGGCAGTCATGATGGTTCTCAGCGTTGGCGCCGTTGCCTACGCGGCGGACGAAGAGGCCGGCTTCGACGAGTTCGAGCTTGGCGTTGAAGGCGAACAGGAAGTCGGCTTTATGACCATGAGCATGGTCTATTTCCAGCCTGTCGATATGGCCCCTGTTGAGAGCGCGACCCCCAAAGAAGGCTCCGACCTTCACATCGAGGTTGACCTCACTGCAAACGAGAACCCCTACAGCTTCCCGGTTGACGGCTGGGTTCCCTACCTGAGCATCGACTATGTGATCTACGATCACGCGACCGGCGAAAAGGTTCTGGACGGCTCCATGATGCCGATGGCCGCTTCCGACGGCCCCCACTATGGCAACAACATCGCCCTGAAGGACGGCCTGTATGACATCACCCTCTCTATCAAGAGCCCTGCCGAGAACGGCTATCTGCTCCATGTGGATGATGAGACCGGCGTCGAAGCGGATGAATTCTGGACCGAGCCCCTCACCGCGACCTGGACCGAGTGGGAGTTTGTCAAGCAGTGGTAATTCTCCCGCACTGACCTTATACGAAGTAAGAAACAGTGTTGCTGACACACAATACGCGGGGTATTGTGTGTCAGCACCTTGCGCGTTTTTTAAGTATCTGAGTTTATTGTAATGTCGTATCTGGAGGCATGAGTATATGCTGAAATATCTCTGGATGGTGACGCAGGATTTGATCTTGCCGGTTGCCTTCGTTTCGCTGATGCACGCCGTACTGGGAAGACAGTTCGGCAGGAAGGGACGCTCCTTTAACGGGACGGGCATTGTCCTCGGCGTCCTTGCGTCAGCCGTGCTTGCCTGGTTCAAGAACACGTCCAATCGCATCATCTCCAGTCACTGGAACCATGTGATCTATGGGATCATCATGGGCTTTACCGCGATCTTCATTCTGCTTCTGCTGATCTTCGGAAGAAAGAAGCGCGAATCGGAAGAGATTTCCCTTCGTTTCGGGGAAGGACTCCTGTGCTTTTCAGGCGCGGGACTTTCGTCAAGCTGGATTTTTTATAAGCTTCCCGGTGTCATGGGCTATCCCTTTAACTTCAACACCATGGGGAACGGCTACTGGTCCTGGTATTATATGCAGCGCCTGCTGGGATGGGCGCTTGCACTTTTGATTCTGACTATATATGCGCGTCTGCTTTATGAATGCGCATTGCAGATAAAGAGGGAAGGGACTCCGAAGCTCACGCTGGCGCTTGGGACCGTGTGGAATGCGTTTTACTGCTTCTGCTATTTCTTCGTGCCGTTTGTCAGCCGGGCGAAATGGCTGAAGTGGCCGATCAAATACAGTGTAGAGAAATATGGCTGGATTCGGAGACTGGCACAGTTTGCCTCACAAAACGCGATGATGTTCATATGGACAGTTATCGTGCTGTGCCTGATTCTGGCGATTGTATTTTTCTTTGAGAACACAAAGGTCACGGAGCCCTATGACAACTCTGCCCAACACAGAAAGCTTCGTGCGCGAAACCGCCGCCACAGAAGGCTCGCAGTCGCTTTGACCGTTTTCCTCGCGGCGATCGCCGTGATCCTCAGCGCGGTTAAAAGTCACGATACCCGCGTCATCGAACTCTCTCCGCCGGAGACCTATACCGTGGAGGGCGAAGAGATCCTGATTTCGATGGGAAACGTCTCGGACGGACATCTGCACCGCTTTGAGTATCAGACGGAAAACGGCGTCAACGTCCGCTGGATCGTCGTGAAAAAGCCCGGTTCGGCGAGCTTTGGCACAGGTCTGGATGCCTGTGAGGTCTGCGGGAACGCAGGGTATTTTGAACGAAACGGGCAGGTGGTCTGCCGCCGCTGCGACGTGGTCATGAACATCAATACCATCGGCTTCAAGGGCGGCTGCAACCCGATCCCGATCTCTTATGAGGTGCGCGACGGAAGCCTTGTGTTCCGGCTTGCGGAGATTCTTGCCGGAGAAAAGGAATTCCGATGAAGGGGGCTGAGATTCCATGCTTTTAAAAATGATACGCGGGGTGCTGTTTCATCAGCGCGGCAAGATGCTGCTGATCGCGTTTACCATTGCGCTCGGCGCTTCGCTGGCAACTGGTATGCTGAACGTCATGATGGATGTCGGCGATAAAGTGAATCAGGAGCTCAAAACCTACGGCGCCAATATTACCGTGAAGCCGAAGGACGCCTCACTGCTTTCAGACATCTATGACATCGGAGGCAGCGAAGAAGCGATTGCCGCCTCTTATCTGCGTGAAGAGGATTTGGGAAAGATCAAAACCATCTTCTGGGCATTCAATATTGTAGACTTTACGCCCTTCCTGGACACAACAGTCACAATCCCGGATGGAACGCCTGTGAAGACGGTCGGAACCTGGTTCAATCATCATCTCTCTCTGCCGACCGGCGAAGAGCTGGACGCCGGAGTAGTCGGCATGCGCTCCTGGTGGGATATAACGGCAGGGAAATGGCTCGACGAAAAGGATGCCAATGCCGACAGCGAGATCATGGTCGGCGCTGTTCTTGCCGATCAGCAGGGCTGGTCTGTGGGCGATACCGTGACGATCAAAGCGGGGCAGCATGAAAAGCAGCTTGTCATTGCCGGCATCTATGACGCAGGCGGAGACGAGGATCAGCAGATCTTTGCCACGCTGGACTGCGTGCAGGGACTGACAGACCGGGAAGGCAAGGTGGCATCCATTGAGGTTTCGGCAATCACGACGCCGGACAATGAGCTTGCCAAACGAGCGGCGAAGAATCCTCAGGCTCTCAGCAGCAGGGACTATGAGACCTGGTACTGCACGGCCTACGTCAGCGCCATCTGCTATCAGATCCAGGAGGCGATCCCCAATTCGCTCGCCACGGCTGTGCGCCAGGTGGCGGAAGGGGAAGGCGCGATTCTTGAAAAAACACAGCTCCTGATGATCCTCATCACCGCACTGAGTCTGGTGGGCTCAGCCCTCGGCATATCCAACCTCGTGACAGCCAGCGTCATGGAGCGCGCGCAGGAGATCGGACTATTGAAAGCGATCGGCGCAAAGGATCTCTCCATCACCGGGGTCATTATCGTAGAAATTCTGATCACGGCCCTCATCGGCGGTGTGATTGGATACTTCATGGGCTTCGGTTTTGCGCAGCTGATAGGACAGAGCGTTTTCGGCTCGGCTGTAGAGATGAAGCTGAAGGTCATTCCGATCGTAGCGGCCCTGATCGCGCTTGTCACCATGGCGGGCAGCCTCCCGGCCATTCGGATGGTGCTGCGGCTTCGTCCGGCCGAGGTGCTTCACGGCGGGCACTGAGAGGGGGCAGCTTGATGACAAAAAGAAAAATGTTCCTGCGGATGATCACAGCCTCACTCCTGCGCCGGCGCTCCCGTATGCTCATTGCCCTCCTGTCCATTGCGATCGGCGCGACCATTCTTTCCGGCCTTGTGACCATCTATTATGACGTTCCGCGACAAATGGGCGCACAGTTTCGCTCCTACGGCGCAAACATGATCCTTTTAGCAAAAGAGGGACAGACGCTCACTGTGGATACGATGCAGAAGGCGCTCGACGTGTTCCCTGAGGAGCAGCTTGTCGGCGCGACGCCATATCGCTACGTCCGTCTCGATATGACGAGCCGCCAGCAGTCCTTTACCACTGCCGGAACGGATTTTGACGAGGTACAGAAGACAAGCCCTTATTTCAGTGTTGAGGGTGAATACCCCCGGGAGGATAAGGAAATCCTTGTCGGCAAGGAGATCGCCGACACCATCGGGGCAAAGGCAGGCAGTTATATCCAGCTTACCTGGCGGCCGAGCGTCACGGTGAATGAAAACGCATCGGACGATTGGATTGGGGGCGCAAAGCTCAGCGGCAGCGCCGAGGGCTTTAACGCCGGGATCGTCGTGGTCGAGGCGGAGCTTGACGATGAGGGGAGAATTGCGAGACTCACAATTGACGCTTCCTCACAGACGCCGGAGATCGGCGGGCAGGTGGGGACTGACAAAAATTTTCAATCCCGCTTTATCGGGAAAAAACTGCCGGTTACTTTGGGCGAGGATGTGGACGCTGTTTCGGGTGCAACGATCTCCTCACAGGCTGTCGTTGACGCGCTGAATAACGCCCACAGCATCACAAAGGGCACTGCGGCAGCGGAGCGTTCCGGATATTTCAGCGTTACCGGCATTCTTGTCACCGGCGGGGAAGAGGAATCTTACATCTACATGAAACTGCGGGATCTGGAGGATCTCACGCAGGACAAAAACCTTGACGTCGCGGAGCTCAGCATCTCTGCAAACGCAGAGCAGCTTGAAAAGTATGTCAGTGAAATCGACAAAGCGGATACCGGTGTCATGGCCCGGCTTGTCAAGAGAGTGACGCGCTCGGAGACAGCAGTTCTGGGCAAACTCCAGGCGCTGGTCTTCCTCGTTACGGTGGTCGTGCTGCTGCTCACCACGATCTGTGTGTCAACCACAATGATGGCGGTCGTGTCGGAGCGGCGGCGGGAGATCGGACTACGCAAGGCACTCGGCGCACCGGACAGCTCGATACGGGCGGAGTTTCTGGGAGAGGGCATGTTTCTCGGCGGACTCGGCGGGGTACTCGGCGCGCTCCTGGGCTTCGTGTTTGCCCAGGTCGTGAGTGTGAACGTGTTCGGCTCGTCCATCACGTTCCAGCCGCTTCTGCTTCCAGTTACGCTGCTTATGTCCATGCTGATCGCGGCGGTCTCCTGTCTTCTGCCCATCAAGCGCGCGGTGGCGATCGACCCGGCACTGGTTCTGAAAGGAGAATAATCATGAGCCTTCTGGAATTAAAGAATATTTCAAAAATCTACGGAGAACTGAAGGCACTGGATAATGTGAGCATCCATGTGGACAAGGGAGAGTGGGTCGCCATTATGGGACCCTCCGGCTCCGGCAAAAGCACGATGATGAATATTATCGGCTGCATGGATAAACCGAGCTCCGGTGAGGTTTTGCTGGACGGCGTGGATATTTCCAAAGAGAGCAGCAAGGCCCTGACGGATATCCGGCGGGACAAGATCGGCCTTGTTTTTCAGCAGTTTCATATGGTGAACTATTTGACCGCTGTTGAGAATGTGATGGTCAGTCAGTACTACCACTCCATGCCGGATGAGGAGGAGGCGCTGGAAGCGCTCGGCCGCGTCGGCCTGCGGGAGCGCGCCAGGCATCTGCCGAGCCAGCTTTCCGGCGGCGAACAGCAGCGCGTCTGTGTAGCCAGGGCGTTAATCAACCATCCTGAGCTGATCCTTGCCGACGAACCGACGGGCAATCTGGATGAGGCGAATGAGAATATCGTCCTTGATCTTTTCCGCCAGCTCCATGACGAGGGCACCACGCTCATTGTCGTCACGCATGACCCGGAGGTGGCCGAGGCAGCGCAGCGCACGATCGTACTGGAACACGGCAGGGTGGCGAGGGAAATCATCAACGAGAATTTTGGAAAATAAGTCTATGAAACACTATTCTCTATGCGCGCTGTTTGTCCTGCTGCTTTCTGTGGTGATCGCTGTCGGCAG
>JAILFJ010000175.1 GCA_024697625.1 Oscillospiraceae bacterium | reverse complement strand
GGCAGCGAGTTCTTCATCAACTACCAGATCAAGTTCACCCGCAAAGGCAGAAAGGAGGAATGACCGGTGTTTGACTTTATCACCTTTATCCCGCGCGCCATCGTGCAGGGGATTCCTCTGCTGCTGGGCAGCACCGGCGAGACCCTGACCGAAAAATCCGGCAACCTGAACCTCGGGATTCCGGGCATCATGTACGTCGGCGGAATCAGCGGCGTCATCGGTTCCTTCTTTTACGAGGCCGGGAAGACGGCGCAGGACATGAACACCGCGCTCGCCATCCTGATCCCGGTGCTCTGCTGCCTGCTCGGGAGCTTCCTGATGGGCCTTTTATACTGCTTCCTGACGGTCACGCTGCGCGCGAACCAGAACGTCACCGGCCTGGCGCTGACGACCTTCGGCGTGGGCTTCGGCAACTTCTTCGGCGGCTCCCTGATCAAGCTCTCGGGGAGCGAGCTGCCCTCCATCATCCTCACGAATACCAGCAACATCTTCCGCCGGAACCTCCCCTTTGCCGACAGCCTCGGCACGGTCGGGCAGCTGTTCTTCAGCTACGGCTTTCTGGCCTATGTGGCCGTGATCATCGCGCTGATCGTCTCCTACATCCTCAACCGCACGCGGACCGGCCTGCACCTGCGCGCCGTGGGCGAAAGCCCCAACACCGCAGACGCAGCCGGCGTCAACGTAAGCCGCTACAAATACGCGGCCACCTGCATCGGCGCCATGATCGCGGGTCTCGGCGGCCTGTACTACGTGATGGACTACGCCTCCGGCATGTGGTCGAACAACGCCTTCGGCGACCGCGGATGGCTTGCCATCGCACTGGTCATCTTCACCATCTGGCGGCCGAACGTCGGCGTGCTGGCCTCCTTCCTCTTCGGAGGGCTCTATATCCTCCACATGTACATCCCCTCGGGGATGAACCTCGCCGTGAAGGAGCTCTACAAGATGGCGCCCTATGTGGTGACCATCATCGTGCTGGTGCTCTCCAGCATGCGCAACAAGCGTGAGAACCAGCCGCCCGCCTCTCTGGGCCTCGCCTACTTCCGCGAGGAGCGGTAGAGCCCGGTCCTATGCTGTCATCCAAAAAAAGAATACCGCGCAGACTGCTGATCCTGCTTCTGATTCTGCTGACCGTGCTCTGCGCGGCCGCGAAGATCTGCTATGACAACCACCGGGAGGATTGGGTCGGAAAGAACGAGGCCCTTCGCATGGCGCTGAAGGACGCAGGGGCGAAGGAAGCCCTGGTCTACGACGTGGACGTGGATTTCGGGCGCGACAGTGAGGAGGACCGCTTCGTCTATCAGATCCGCTTCCGAAACCACCTGGCCCTGTTTGAGTATGAGATCGACGCGAGGAGCGGCGAGATCCTGCAGCGTGAGAAAACGGAAACATCCTGACGGCGGGACAGAGGCGTATGGAAAAGAGGTACCGCGCATGACAATGAGAAAGAACCGGAGAAAGCTGCAGAATGTCCTGCGGCTCCTGCCGCTGCTGCTCCTGATGGCCCTGCTGCTGGGCGGCTGCGGAAAGAAGGGAGAAGAGGCCGGGGAGGACGACGGGAAGGACACGGGTCCCAGGATGACCGAGATCCAGATCACGGGGGCCAACTTCTACGATTACTTTGATTACAAGGAATATCCGAACTACTCCACCGACGAGGACGGGGTCATCAATGCCTGCAACCTGAGCTACGGCTTCTCGCTGCACGAGGGGCTGACGGCGGTGAACGACGGGGAGCACGAGAGCACCCTGCAGGTCAGCTTCACGGCCGACGGCGTGGCGAAGTACGGCGAGTTTGACATCGACTTCAAAACGCTGAGCTTCACGGGCAGCGAGTACTCCCGCGAGAGCGAGGTGGTCTCCGAGACCCTCGCCTTCTGGCCGCAGGGGAACCGCACCGTAAGCTACCCTTACGGCACCATCAGCAGCAGCTACATTATCCGCCTGTATAACTTCAAGGTGACCGCCGTCTCGGGGACGGTTTGGCTCTGGCTGAGCTGAGCCCGGGAGAGAGACGAAAAACAGAGAGGACCGGCTTCATGACTCTGCCGGTCCTCTCTGTTTCCTCTTCCGACTTCAGGAAGGGAGCTCCTGCCCCTCTGCCGGGATGTCCTCTTCGTTCAGGACGCGCATGAGCATAATGTATTCGATACGGGTCTTGTCGTCGTCCACCCGGTCGACCGCGACGGTGATCCGGACGCGTGCGCCGTCCTTCCGGCGGATTGTGAGATCCTTTCGGCCGCCGGCGTTCTCGGCGACGAAGCGCCTGGTGTACTCCGGATGCGGGATGTCGAGCGAACCCTCGATCGTCCGGCAGAAGGCACCCGAGTTCAGGGCGTCCTCCATCTCCTTCGCGTTCATGCCGAGCTGTTTCTCGAGGCCGTGTATCGTGACCTCGTAGAGGAGGGCGTCGCCCCGGCGGTGGAGAAACAGCACGGTGCTGGACAGATGGTCGGAGAGCAGCCGCATCTGGTTGCGCATCAGCATGACCTCGCTGACGTCGATCAGCATGCACTGCCAGCCCAGGGCCCCGAAGCGGTCGGAGAGCACGCCCTGCTCGGCGACGTAGATCCAGTCGCCGCGCCTGCGGCGGAGACGGTAGGGCTGGAGGCTGTCCAGCTCGCCGCGGGCGAGCATTGAGGCCTGCTCCCGCAGAAGCGGAAGATCCGCCGGGTGTACCATCCGGGAGAGGCAGTTGTCAAAGAGCGTGCGGATCTCGTGCTCGCTGTAACCGGTGAGCCTGCAGAAGTTCCGGCTGATGAAGTAGAACTCGTAGCGCTCATCCGCGCTGCAGCGGAAGTAGGCCCCGGGCATCTCGTCGGTGGCGAGCTGGGTCTCGGTGACGTCCCGGAGGGAGGCGTAGAGAATCCGGCTGTGGCCGTCGCTGCGGAGATAGAACATCCGGAGCGAGAGCCAGACCAGGGTCCCGTTGGGACGGAAGACCCGGACAATCCCCACCGAACCGATGCCGGGATGGGTCTCGGCCTCCCGGAGCAGCTCGTAGAAGAGCGAAAGGTCGTCGGGATGGAAAAAGTCCTGGATGTGGCTGGTCCGGAGGCTGAAGGTTTCCGCGTCGATGTCGACCAGCTCGTAGAACTGCTCGTTGTAGCGGATGATGTCCACGTTCCGGTCGCCGTCCCAGCGGTAGAGCGCCACCGCGCCGAGGACGTTGTTGAGCATGGTATCGGTAAAGACCGTCTCGTCCAGAAACTCCCGGGCGGTGAGCTGGCGGTTGGCCTTGAAGCGGATGCCGTTGCGGTCCAGCCGGGACTCGTCCGCGATCAGCGCCTCCAGCTGCTCGGGAGCCATCGGGCGATGGAAGTAGAAGCCCTGCATATAGCGGCAGCCCATGCCCATGAGAAACTGCATCTGCCCCTCGGTCTCCACGCCCTCGACAATGACGGGGATGGAGAGGTTCCGGGTCATGTTGATGACGGATTCGAGGATGTTGATGCCCTTGCGGGTGGTCTTGGCCGTGCTGCTGTCCGAGAGGTTCAGGAACTGGGCGTCCAGCTTGATGACGTCCACATTGAGGTTCCGCAGCATGTTCAGGGACGAATAGCCGCTGCCGAAGTCGTCCATCAGCACCGAAAAGCCGTTGTCATGGAGCCGGGCGATCACGTCGCGGACCTTGCCGATGTCGCTGACATAGGCGGACTCGGTGATCTCGATCTTGATGCAGTCGGCCGGCAGGTCGTACCTGCGGAGCAGAGCGGCAAAGTGGTCCGGGATATCCAGGGACGCGAGGTCGAGCTGGGAGACGTTGACGGAGACGGGGATCAGGGGCTTCTGCTGCTGCTTCATCCCGTGCAGCCAGCGGCAGACCGAGTCCCAGATATACAGGTCCAGGCGGGTGACCAGGCCGTACTTCTCGAGGACCGGGACAAAGACCGCCGGAGAGGTCCAGCTCCCGTCGCCGCGATGCCAGCGGGCAAGGGATTCCACCCCCACGATCCTGCCGTTGGAGGCGCGGACCTGGGGCTGGAGGAAGAAGGAGATCTCACCGCTGTCCAGGCTGCTCTGAAAATCGCAGAGGATCCGATACTCCTCGGCATCCCGCCGATGCATCTCCATGTCATAGAAACCGATGCGGGTCCGGATGTCCCCTCTCAGCTTCTCGGCCGCCAGGGAGGCGTGGTTGAAGTATTCCAGAATCCGGGAGCAGGAGCCGTCCAGACGGGCGATGCCGAAGACGGGCGTGAAGCCGTCGATCCGGCAGACAGAGGTGATCAGGACCTGGAGTTTGCCAAAGAGGCCGCGGATCCAGGCGGTGTCGGCGGGGGCGAGGAGCACAAATTCTTCCTGTCCGAGAAATCCCGCCATGCCGCCGACCGATTCGGCGCTCTCGCGGAGAATCGCCCCGATCCGGGCGAGCAGGCTGTAACCGGCGTCGATGCCGAACCATTCGGCAAAGTATTTGAAGTGATCGATGAAGATGTCGATCACACACCAGTCCGGACCCAGTCCGGGCAGGCGGTCCTGAGCAGGGCGAAAGAACGCCATCCCCTCCGGAAGCTTTATGAGCTGCTCCGCAGGGATATCATCCGGGATCCCGTCCCCGTCGAAAAGATGCTGGAAGTCCTTCTCTGTCATCGGTCAGTCTCCTGTTTCAGATTCCTGATGCTGCTGACTTTCTGCCCGGTGCCGGCTGCCCTTTGAGCGCCAGCGCATCCTGTCCCGTCTGGCCTCGTACATCTCTGCATTTGTCTTTGAATACAATAATAATACTTCCCACTTGCCATTTTGCAGGAAAAGTTTGAAAAATCATATAGAAATCTGAAAAATTCAGAACTTTTACGAAATAAAAATAGCATATTTCTCCGTTTTTTGGTATAATGTAGTCACCACAACACAAAAACCAGAAAGGAGATATATGCTATGGCAAATACTTTATCACAGATGCTAGCGGAAGTGCAAGAGGTAAATGACACAATCCGAGGTTTTCTTCATCAGTTTGAGGTCGGAAAACTTCTTCGCAAGTGCCGGGCACACAAGATAAAAGGCTTTCCTGCTATGCAGATATTCGTTTATCTGCTGGGATGTATGTTTTCACCGATCAGCACTTATATGTCGATGAAGATCGGGACATATAACGAAGAATTCTCCAAAAACACAATCTACCGATTCTGCAATGACGCAGGAATCAACTGGCATAAATTTGTACGACTTCTTTCAGAACGAATTATCCGCCAGTTTATGCGTCCCGCTACCTCAGAGAAACGTATTGAATACTTTGTACTGGATGATACCCCGTTTGCCAAAACCGGACGCAAAACGGAGCTTGTGGCAAAATTCTTCAATCATGTCACGATGAAGTATCAGTTTGGTTTTCGAATTCTGACCTTGATTTGGACGGATGAGTATTTGAGTGTTCCCATAGATTTCTGCCCACTTTCTTCGGGGAAAGATAACCTTTTGAAATGCCCTGCCAGGAAATGCGACAGGAGATCAATTGCCGGTCAAATCAGGACGCAGTCACAGCAGAAAGCGCCTGACATTATTCTTGATATGCTGAGAAAGGCAATCCACGCCGGGCATTCTGCGAAGTATGTGCTTTTTGACAGTTGGTTTGCCACGCCAAAAGGAATCACTGCAATCAAGCATGAACTGTCTCTCAATGTAATTGCCATGCTGAAGAAATCCGGCAAGGTGTTCTACGAGTACAGCGGGCAGCAACTTGATATCAAGAAGATTTACTCCATGAATCGGAAGCGTCCCGGCCGTTCCAAATATCTGCTTTCTGTAGAGGTAAACCTGATCCAAAAGCAAAACAGAACGATTATCTCCAGCATCCCTGTGCGTATAGTCTATGTGCGGAACAAGGCAAACCGAAAGGACTGGATTGCGCTTATCTCAACGGATCTGGATATTTCGGAAGAAGAAATTATCCGCCGTTATGGAGCCAGGTGGAACATTGAAGTCTATTTCAAGACCTGCAAGCAGTACCTGAAACTGCTCAAGGAATGCAACAGTCCGTCTTTTGATGCGTTTACCTGCCATCTGTCGATTGTTGCAGTCCGCTATATGATCCTGAGCGTAGCCCAAAGAAGCAATTCAGACGACCGCACTGTCGGGGAATTGTTCTGGATTATTACCGCTGAAGTTGCTGAGATCAGCTATAATCATTCCCTTTGTCTGATTCTTCTGGCACTTCTCGAAACTGTTCAGGAGTTCTTCCATGTTTCTGACGAGCAGATGGATGCATTCGTAGTCAGCTTCATAGGGAAACTCCCAAAGCACCTTCAGCAGGCTTTATGCCCCGAACTTGATGTTGCCC
>JAILFJ010000152.1 GCA_024697625.1 Oscillospiraceae bacterium | reverse complement strand
AGGAACTGATGGAGACGCCGAACGCACCGCTCTTCAACCGCGCGCTGATGGGCGCCTACGCACCGGGCTCGGCCTTCAAGCCATGTGTCGCGACAGCGGTTCTGACAGAAGGCCAGATCAACACGGAATACAAAATCAAGTGTGAAGGTGTCTTCACCAAGTACGCTGCCGAAGGATACGCGCCTGAATGCTGGATCTGGAACAGCGTCAAGGGAGAACACTACACCCATCCCGAAGAGAATGTTACAACGGCGCTGCGTGATTCCTGCAACTACTTCTTCTATTCCGTCGGCCACGATCTCGGTATTGACAAGATGGGTGAATATGCCCATGCCTACGGGCTCGGCGTCAGCACGGGCATCGAGCTGGTCGAGACCCGCGGCAACATGTCCAATGAAGCAAACCACGCGGACTACACCGGTACCGTGTGGCGCATCGGTGACACGATGCAGGCTGCCATCGGTCAGTCGGACAGCATCTTCTCGCCGCTGCAGCTGGCGGAGTACTGCGCGACGGTGGCAAATTCCGGGCACCGCTATTCCGCCTCCATCCTGAAGACGGTCCGTAATTATGACTACAGCAAAAAAATCTATGAGCGCGAGCCGGAGGTCCTGAATACCATCCGCTCACCGGAATATAACTGGCTGGCGATCCATGAAGGCATGTACATGGTTTTGAACGACTGGATCAACGAGCCGAACGCCATTGTCTGGACGGCCTGCCCATGGATCTGCGCGGGCAAGACCGGAACGGCACAGAAAGGTGAGAAAATCACCAACGACGGTATTTTTATCTGCTACGGTCCCTACAGCGATCCGGATGTGGCCATCGCGGTGGTCGTGGAGCGCGGCGGATCCGGTGCTAACGTCCAGCGTATTGCAAGACGCATTATGGACGCATATATCAACATCTGCAGCTATTCGGATTCTTCGGAAGATGAAATGACGCTGCTGAGGTAGCCGAACCCGGACCCGGACTGAGACCGGGGATGAAGAGGCTGCTTTATGGCGGTTCCGGAGATCCCGATGGAGGAACAGAGCTATGCTTATCAATGAACAAAAGGAACTGCGGCGTTTCTGCCGTTTCGCTTTGATTAACCTGCTGCTTTGTCTGGCAGCTTATCAGCTCCTGATTTCCAATGAGCTGGTGAACACCTATGACGCATTGTGGAGCGGGGCGGAGTACAGAAACTATCTGTGGGTTGTTGAGATCGGGCGCTGGCTCTGGCCGGCGGTGGGGCTTGCACAGATGAATATCTGCCCTGAGCCGTTTACTTCGATTTTTGCCCTTTCCTTTTTTGTCCTGGGGAGCTGTTTCGTGGCTTTCTGGTTTGGACTGAAGGACTCGGCCAGGGGATTCCTGCTGGTTCTGACATCCCTGATCAGTACAGCTGTCTGTGCGGACCTTTCGCATCGTTATATGTCCCCGGTCTTCGGACTTTCGTTTTTGTTCAGCGTGCTGGCAGCCTGGCTGCTCAGCAGAGAAAAGCTCCTGCCGTGGCTGGCCTCGGTGCTCTGCCTGACCTTCGCTCTCGGACTGTACCAGGCCAACATCGGCTGTGCCTGTGTGCTGGCCCTGATCTTTCTGGTCCGCCTGCTGCAGGATGGGGCCGAGACAAGGAAGGTTTTCGGATTTCTTGGCAGAACTGTGTCGTCGTTTCTCTGCTCCTTCATCATCTATAAGCTGATCTGGGATCTTGCCCTGAAGCTTTGCCGCGTAGAGGCTTCATCCTATCGGGGCGGGGGAGATGCCTCGGTGCTGAAAATTATCACATCTCTTCCGGTTTCAATCAAAAATGCTTATCTCGAATTCTATCGTTATTTCTTTGAAAACGAACTGAAGTATCATGTTTATCAGCGTCTGGCGCCCTTTCGGCTGATGCTCGTCTGCCTGCTGCTGGCAACGGTGATTCTCATCGGGAGAAAGCTTTGGTCACGTCCTTTGGGCGCGAAGCTGGGCGCGATGGGCTGTCTGCTGCTGATCCCGCCTGCTGCGAATGTGGCCCAGATTCTTGCAGTGGATACCCTCGGAACATCCATCCAGATGACCCTGCCGATGGCAACGGTGTTCCCGTTCCTGCTGTGTGTTGCAGATTCTGTCCCGCTGATTTCCCAGCCGGAAGCAAAGCGAAACTGGCTGGGGCCGGTTTCCGGCTTTCGCGCTCTTTGCATGATTGTTCTTCTTGGCGGGAGCCTGATGATGATTTCAACCGATCAGCATGTGATGCTCAAGAGCAGAGAAAATGCGGTTTACATGATGAACCGGATTGTTGCGGATCTTGGGGAGGACACCAATCCCGAGGGCGGCGTGTTCTTTATCGGGCGCCCGTCGGATAATCCGATTTTTCTGAAGGATCAGCTTTGGGAGCGATCAAACGATTATGCCCACTATGGTGAGTTCTGGATGGGCGGAAGTATGACGATCCAATCCTACTTCGGCTATGTGCGAGACACGGGGGTTCTTCTTAATTTCAACTGGGACGCGGACACATGGAACGAGATTGAAAATCGTGAGGATGTGAAAGCAATGCCGGTGTACCCGGATGACGGGTACGTCCGCAGAATCGGGAATGCGATGGTTGTGAAACTTTCCTGATTTTCATGAACACTGATCGAATGAGGATGAAGAGATGAATCATTTCAATCCGTACGAAGCAAGACGATTCTGCCGCTTTGTGTTTTTCAATCTGATTGCATGTGTCATCGCCTATCTGCTGCTGATTTCCCATGAACTGACAAATACCATCGACGGCATGTGGAGCGGTGCAGATTACAGAAACTATACATGGGTCATACAGATCGGAAGATGGTTCTGGCCGGTGGTCGGAATGTCACAGATGAACGTCTGCCCGGAACCGTTCACTTCGGTATTTGCCCTGGGCATGTATGTCCTGGGGAGTTGTGCCGCTGCATGGTGGTTTGGCCTGAAGGACTCTCTGAAGGGGTATCTGATGGTCCTGACTTCCCTGGTGACCACAGCGGTATGTTCCACACTGACCTTCCGCTATACTTCGCCGACCTTTGCGATGGCTTATATGCTGAGCGTTCTGGCGGCATGGCTGCCCAGCAGGGAAAACTGGAAAAACTGTCTGGCATCGGTGCTGTGTCTGGTGCTGGCGCTGGCGCTGTATCAGTCGAATATCGGCTGTGCCTGTGTGCTGGCCCTTCTCTACATCATTCGGCTGCTTCAGGAAGACGATGACCTGAAGCGCCTGATCCGCTATGTCTGCAGATTTGCGGTTTCACTGCTCAGTTCCTTTATCGTCTACAAGATCATCTGGGATCTGACACTGAAGATCTGCCACATCCAGGCGGTGGATTACAAAGGGGCAGACAGTGTGACGGTAGGGAAGATCATCACAGGTTTCCCGGGAAGCTTCCTGAGTACCTATCGGGAATTCTTCCGTTATTTTTTCCGGAATGAACTCAGACACAGCATCTATCAGAGGCTGCTGGTGTTCGGCGTTCTGCTGGTTGTCTTGTTTGCCGTAACGGTGATCCTCGGCGGAAGAAAGATGAAAGGGAAGCCGGCAGGGAGATGGGGCCTTGCCGCGGCATGTGTGCTGCTGATCCCGCCGGCTGCCAATATCGCCATGATTCTCGCGGTGGACGCAGGAGAAGCGGCCATCCAGATGACCATGCCCATGGCGACGGTCTTTCCGTTCCTGCTCTGTGTGACGGATGTGGGAGACTGCCGGAACAGACTGATCAGGGCCATGGACTGGCTTCGGATCGCAATGGTGTTGTTTGTCCTGTACGGAAGCTTCCTGATGGTATCGGTGGACCAGCACGTCATGCTGAAAAGCCGGGATAACGCGACGGCCATGATGAACCGGGTTGCCGTAGAGATCGGAGAGGACCAGAATCCCGAGGGAGGCTTCGTTTTCGTCGGAAAAATCGCGGACAACCCCAATTTCCTGAAGGATCAGCTGTGGGATCGGGCCAATCAGTACGCCAGGTACGGGGATTTCCATATTTTTGTTTTATGGGATAATCGCGCGAACTTCTCGTATTTCGGACTGCTTCGGGACAGCGGCCTGAACATGACCTATAACTGGGATAATGTTTACTGGGGCGACCTGATCCGGACAGAAGAAGTGCAGGAAATGCCTCTGTATCCGGATGA
>JAILFJ010000125.1 GCA_024697625.1 Oscillospiraceae bacterium | reverse complement strand
GCAGAAAAGGGGCGGCAGTGTAAAGTCCAATCAAAGCCTGAAAGCCTTGTGCGGCTTCCAATGCCTCCAGACCGTCATGTAGCCGAAAAAGGTTAGGATTCTTCCTGTCGGGATAATTCTTCTCTTACATCCTTCAGCTTTTTCAAAAAACTGCCCAACTGAGTGAGGGTCATGTCTGGGTTAATCACGCCCTGTTCTTCCCAGAAAGTGATCTCTTCGATTGAAAGAGGCATCAATTTAATGAGCTTTCCAATGCCCCATCTCTCAGCGCTCGGAAGGAGGCAATTTCCTTGGTCATCGAAATATTTAAGACCAACGTCTTTATATTTGTAAGCCAAGGATTTCTCCATTCCAAGTTTTTCCCATGCAAAATCTTCAAAGCTTGCATAGTGCGCTTTATATGAATCTGCATTCCAAAGACGAGCCATGTATTTGGCAGCTTCTATTTCGGGGGAAGTCTGGCGGAGAGACTTAATTTTCTCAATGATCCAGTCCTCCGTGTTCCTATCCAATTCATTACCGCACCATTGGCAGTAAAACGCAGTTTCACTTACAGGTTTTCCACATTTCTCACAATACATATTATGACCGCCTCCTTCATCGTTTGGCATAGGGGTATAATACCATAGGGTGGGTAAAGAGAAAAGATGCTCTGTGAGATTTGTTGCGGACCGGAGCGAATGAATAGGAAGAATTATGAGAAGATGCAATAGTATCGGATAGATACAGTACTGGATAGGCGCTAAAACACATCGGCTGTGAATCAGGTTGACCTGTGACTCAGGCTACAGGGTCTGCAGCTTTTTGTTGTCTCAGCTGGGCCAATATGATAAAATCAATTATCAGACAAAGGAGGGATAATTGGGAAATGAGTGAATGCCGTTCTGCACAAGATAAAGCAAAAGAGATCATTCGTATCGTTATAAAAGGATCATCTGGCTATGGACCTGTGGAGGAAGCATTTGAAGACAAAGTGGTCATCACCAGAGATTCCATCCGGTATGAGTATACCCCGTATCTTGCTTCTGAAACGAATCCAGTGCGAAAATGGTCATATAAAACCACTAGCCCAATCTTCCAAAAAGAGTTTGATACTCTAGCGTTGCTTATGCCAAAAGTAATGACTATGGAGGGCTTTTTCGTCAAAGATGTCGGCGCGATTACATTTACGATCACTTATTCTGATAAGTCTAGGGGAGAACGAGAGTTTTTCCTTCCAGGGGACGATTTCAAACAAGTGTTTTCCGTTATAAAGACGATGGTTCCTGGGTGTGAATATGTTCCTGCGGTGCTGCTAACATCGGAGGACTATGAAGAAAACGAAATAAGAGGGGATAATTGAAAAGATGATATGTTCTCCTGCGCCAATTATGGCGGTCTGACCGTCAGCAAGTGTAAGGCGAAGGATGCTCAGAAACTCTTCAAAGCCGTCTATCCACAAAACCAGCAAGGCACTCTGCGAAATGCAGAGTGTCGTTTTTTCTGGATCAGTCGGTATTATCACATGCCAATGTATTTCAATTAAATTTTAATTAATTATGAAATGTGTCAAAAATAAGAATAATTCAATTGACATACTTCTGCGCATGTGCTATGATGCATACACAACGATAACGGAGGTGTTTCAGATGGCTTTGCGGTATGCTTCGGACACAGAATCCTTTATAGAAGCAGTAAAATCGCTGAACAGCGGGGACACTGTGGAAGTCGATGGATTTGATTCGGCTGCCGGCAGTTCAGCAGAACTTCTGGATGGGATTTGCCGTATTGCAGACTGCGGTGCGGATTTCGTAAGCCTGCGGGAAGGAATCGACACCCGCAACGATACAGAACAAATCTTTTTCACGGTCTGCCGCGCACTTTATGCGCTTGATGAGGGAAAGGACAGGCCCAGACGCCGAGACGGGATCGAAAAGGCGAAGGCAGAAGGACGCTATAAGGGACGAAAACCAATAGCAGTTGATGAGAGCCTGTTTGATTCTGTGGTCGCTCTATGGCAGGACGGACAGATCACCGCGCGTGAGGCCATGTCCAGGCTGAATCTCAAGCCGAACACTTTCTATCGTCGTATTAAAGAACGGGAGGAACAGAAAATGAAAGATTATAAAAAGACTCAGCGTGAAATTCGAGATGAGATCAGGGCGGCGGCCAAGCAGAGCCGCCGGGATCTCGAGGATCTGCGGAAGCAGGTTCATGAGGAGGCTAAAGAAGTTAAAAAAGCCGCCGATGAGAAGCTGGAGCTTCGTGATGTGGAGCGTGAAATGCGCCACGACCGCCAGCGTGCAGAAGCCCAGTATCAGGAGACGGTACGCCAGATGAAAAAGGACGTGAAGGCGGAGGCTGAGCAGCTGAAGAAACTGGTGGAAAGCGAAAGCTGATCCGCTGCCATATTCCGGACCCGAAATCTGCCGGGAGGCTCAAACAGTCTCCCGGCTCTGTATTTGAAATGATCTTCTGAATATCGGAGAGCTGTCATGGCTGAGAGAAAGAAAAAGGAAATATCGATCCCGTCCTACAGTCTGGGAGAAGAACTGTTTAACGCTATCTCGCACGGACTCGGTGCTCTTCTTTCTGTTGCAGCGCTGGTGTTGATGCTGATCCGGGCTCGCGACGCTCTGGGGGTGACAACAGCGGCGATATTCGGCACGAGCATGATATTTCTGTATACCATTTCCTGCGTCTACCATGCGCTGTCTCCCGGGCTGAGGGGAAAGAAGGTACTGCGCGTGTTGGATCACTGCAGCGTTTTCCTCCTGGTGTTCGGTACCTATATCCCGGCTTCATTGCTGGGCGTCTCAGGAGTACGGGGCTGGCTTTTGTTCGGGCTGGTAGCTTTCTTCACGGCGTTGGGAATCGTGTTTACTGTGCTTGATCTGGAACGGTATCAGTTTGCCGCCGTGATCTGTCAACTGCTGAGCGGCTGGTCCATTCTGATGGGGGTCTCCAATCTGAGAGCAGCCATCGGGCTGCAGGGCCTGATTTGGATGATTGCAGGCGGCGTGATGTATACCATTGGGGCGATTCTCTACGGGATCGGAAAAAACCGGAAATACTACCATTCGATTTTTCATGTTTTCTGTCTGCTGGGAACATTCTGTCATTTCTGGGCGATCTACAAGTACCTCTTGTAGCGGAACGACGAGTGGCTCCTGCTTCACCCGACGGCAGTAAACCACCCCGGTTTTTACTACCATTTGACTGCCGCTGACGGCTTTGACTTGCCGCATTTTGATTTTTCCGTGATTTAAGTCACAATTCCCTATGTCTGCCGCCGAGGATCTTCTCTATTATGATGATGTCATGAAAGGTGAGGCGACACAACACGACATGGGACGACATAGGGTGACATTGGGCGATAATTATTCTAAGAGTAGGCGCACACCAATCGAAAAATCCTAAGTTGTACTTTAGATTTTGTATTGACAATTTGGCTTCTTTCCGCTAATCTAAAGTTGTACTTCAGATTAGTCAAAGGAGAACGTGCTTATGTATTCGATAATCCGGCACATTGAGCCTGTTGTAGAGAGACGAGCCAGAAATAGTAAGGCCATTTTATTAACCGGCCCCCGTCAGGTAGGGAAGTCTACACTGTTCAAGCACCTTTTCAGCAGTGCAAATCAAGTCACTTTTGATGACGATTTAATGCTTGCTCAGGCCGTGGAGGATGTGGGACTGTTCCTGATGAACAACCCCTGCCCTCTGATGATCGATGAGGTCCAGAAATGCCCTTCCATCTTCAACCGGCTAAAAATCGTGCTGGACAACACTGACAAACTCTCTAACTTCTATCTCACTGCTTCTCAGAAGCTTCAACTCATGGAGAACGTGAGCGACTCTCTGGCGGGCCGCATTTCCACCGTAGAGCTGGAGGGGCTGTCTATGCGCGAAATCAACGGCGTGAATTTCAACAGGCATTTTGTTCCCACGGAGGACTATCTCGGTGAGCGGGAGAAACACCTCAAGGAATGCGGCGCCGACATTTGGGCGACCATCCACCGCGGCAGCTATCCCGAGCTGTATGCCAACCCTGAGCGGGAATGGATCGACTACTATCAGTCCTACGTCAAAACCTATTTGGAACGTGACGTGAACAAACTGATAAAGACAAAGAACCATCTGACTTTTGTGCGCTTCATAACGGCGGTTGCTGCACGGACTGGCCAGATCATCAACTATGCCAACATTGCCTCGGAGCTGGATGTGTCAGAGGTCACGGTCAAAGAGTGGATCTCCATTCTTGAAAAGAGCGGGATCGTGTATATTCTCAAGCCCTACACCGCCAGCGTGCTGAAGCGGGCAGTGAAAACTCCCAAGCTGTATTTTCGAGATACTGGACTTTGCTGCTATCTTACCCGTTGGTTGACCCCAGATACACTGAAGAACGGCGCCATGGCCGGCGCCATGTTCGAGACTTTCGTTATCAATGAGATCCTGAAATCTTATTCCAACGAGGGGCTGGAGTACGATTTCGATGTGTATTACTATAACGGCAGGGATAAGAAAAAGAAGAGTGAAAACGGAGAGCCGGTTGAAGTTGATGGTGAGATCGACTTGATTATTCAGGAAAACGGAATCCTATATCCTATCGAAATCAAGATGTCTACCATGCCCAAGGCGAGCATGGCGTCTGAGTTTGATGTGCTGGATGGGATTCCTGACAAAAAGAGAGGCATG
>JAILFJ010000123.1 GCA_024697625.1 Oscillospiraceae bacterium | reverse complement strand
CCGTTCTGCTTTTGCCATCTTGAAGCACCTCATTCCCTTGAGTTGCTTCTATTCTACACCTCGACCTGTCCAAAAAATTTCCCTTGGTCCTGCCTTTTGGGCATATCTTGTAGTCGGCTGATTAAAGCCGATACCCATATAAAAGATTTAACTATCGGGAGCGGTGTGATAAGCATCGGAGGGAATGCTTTTTATGGCTGTACAGAAATCAGAGCATTATATCTCGCTGATCTTACATCATGGCTGAACGTCCAGTTCGCGGATAGCAGTAATTATTACTATAGCGGTAGTTATCCTTTGGCTTCTGGAGCGAAGAATGTAAGCCTCTATGTAGGGGGTGAGCTTGTACAAAATCTTGTAATACCAGAAGGTGTTACGATCATACCTGATTGGGCTTTCTGTAACTGCGTTAAACTTGAAAGTGTGCATATCCCGGCAAGTGTCATAACTATAGGTCGATCTGCTTTCAATGGCTGCGTCCGTCTGACAACAGTGTTTACGGAGAAATCTAATAATTCTTGCACAATCGGTTCCTCAGCGTTTTATGGCTGTGTGAGGCTGAAGAGTGTTGTTCTGCCGACGAATCTTGCATCAATATCAGATAGTATGTTTTATGAATGCGGCAATCTTGAGGACATTACTATCCCTGACAGTACCACAGCGATAGGAAGTCAAGCTTTTTACCACTGCAGTGCGTTGGCTTCCATGATAATCCCTTCTGCCGTGACAGCGATAAACAGCATGACTTTCAGCCAATGCACGTCATTAGCTCAAATTCAGCTTCCCAATGGTCTGAAGACAATAGGCCAATATGCATTTAATGGTTGTTCATCTCTCAATGAACTCATTCTTCCGGACAGCATAGATGAGATCGGTGAAGGGGCCTTTTCGTCATGCGCAAGTCTTACATCCATCAGCATTCCCAATTCTATTTCTTGTATTAACAGATATGCTTTCCGATATTGCAATAATGTGACAGAAGTCGCAATTCCTGTAAGTATCACGGAAATCTATGAAGGTGCATTCAGCCAGTACAGTACATCGATGAGCGGCGCTTTCCCGCTGCAGGAAGTACATTATGGCGGTACAGAAGCCCAGTGGCTTAATGTGTATATTGCATCAGGGAACGAACCGCTGACAGCGGCGAATATCAACTACAACTCGCATATTCACAGCATTGAGCTGCGTAATGCTAAGGAGGCAAGCTGCACAGAGGAAGGGTATACCGGTGATCAGTACTGCACGGTTTGCGGAAAGCTGGTAAAGAAGGGAGAGGTTATCCCCAAGCAACATAAAATACAGTTGAAAGACGCAAAGTCGGCGACAGTACTGGAGCCGGGCTACACAGGTGATGAAGTATGTTCGCTCTGTGGAAAAACCTTGAGTAAGGGCACGGTGATCCCAAGACTTGCAGCCCAGAACGGGGGGATCATCTTAACTGACTCCGGCACGCCGGTCGGACTGGATGCCTCATCGGTTGAAGGACCACTGCAATGGCTGATCATGGAAGGGGATGCATTTGCTGAAGTCAGCGATACCGGAGTTCTGACGCCGAGAGCAGTGACAGCGGAAGCAAGAGTGACTGTCATGGCTGCAAAACAGGATCTGGAGGATGGGATACAATTCGTTTTGGTGATTGAGCCTGCAAATCTTGAGAGGCTTTTGGTTCCATCAGATGTTGATCGGATAGCGCCGGGAGCGTTTGCCGGTTCTCAGAACTTGAAGTCAGCCCAGATTCCGGATTCCATCATGGAGATCGGGGACGGAGCGTTTACTGACTGCTCTGACCTCACCATCTCTGCCAATCCAGGTACAGCGGGAGCAAAATATGCCGAAGCACATGGTATTTCGTTGCTGGAATATCCTGATGGCAGATTTGCCTTGGAGGCAGAATATCTGCTGCTGAGGGTTGGCCAGGAGACTCAGATGAGTTTCAGGAATGGAAATGAAAGGTGGAAGTACCTGACGGTTTGGACTAGCAGTGACTCAAGAGTGGCTGCAGTTGACAGCAACGGAGCTGTAAAAGCTGTCATGGGAGGGACTGCCTTTATCCGTGCAACAATCAACGAGAGCGGAACTGAATATGCTGCGGAGTGCCGTGTGGATGTATTGGATGAATCGGCACAGGGCAGCGCTGCAATCACGGCCAGTCTTCCTGTCACAAAAGTGACTGCAGAACTTCTCAAAACTGATTATGCAAGGGTCCCCGTTGTTCTGACCCTGAAGCAGAATGATGTAAGCACAGCTGATATGAGCCTTCCGAATAAGCCTGACCTGACAGGCAGCGGTGTTGCAATCACTGAGGCTGAGTTTATAGGGGGTGGAAAGACAGATATATGCCAGGCATTTGGTCTCAGAATTGCGGATGACCGGAACCTGGAACTGGTACCGATAATAGATGTAACAGATGACAATGCAGTTAAGCAGGTTGCGGGAAGCTATAAATCCGCCATCCGTCTGAAGCTGAATGACGGGACAGAGATAACAACGTCAGAGATCACGGTTACAGTGAAGAAGAGCAAGCCAAAACTGACAGTGAAGCCTGTTACGGTCAACGGATTTGTTGCCGGACAGACGGTGCCGGTGGAGATCACCGGAGGAAAAGTGACCTCAATTGCTAAAAGACAGGACCTCGGCTTTGCATATCTGAATACGGATTTGACTGTAACAGTGAAAGACAATGTGACAAAGAGTGGAAAGGCAACTGTCAACATCAGCTGCCAGCCAGATGACTGGGCGGTGTCCGCTGCACTGAAGTTCACAGTGAACAACAAGTATGTAGCACCCAAGGTTACGTTCAGCCCTGCTTCTTTGACGCTCAATCCAGGAGTTGCTGACATCGCGAAGACAAAGGTTCAGATTTCCCCGCTTCCTGGTATGAGTCATATAATTACTGTTGGATCGGTCGCCGGACTGAATGCTGATTATGATTCGGATATGGAGACAATTACAGTAACTCCAAAGACATCAAAATCCGGAAACTATACCATTCCTGTGAAAGCAGATGGGAAAACTGTCGTAAATCTTAAAGTTAAAGTGAAACCAGCTACGACGGATGTTTCCCTTTCTGCAAAAGCATCTGGTGCAATAGATACTACTGTTCCCAACAGCCCGGTGATTATTACCTTAACTGGAAAAAACTTTAACGCTTCAGCAGTGAAATATCAGGTGCTGATTGTGCGGGTTGGCAAGGATAAAATGGCAGATGATGCAACAGATCTGTTCAATGTGATCCAAAGCGACAATATTATAACCATTACCGGTACCGATAAGCTGAAGAATTATTTGAATGGATATACTTATACAGCGCATATCCTTTCTTACAATATGAGAATGCGGGCAGTAAAAGTAAACTTGAAAATAAAGGCGTCCGAAGCAGCACCAGCCATGAGCGCAACGCTGAAGGCAGCTGGAAGCATCGATATTCTTCGTGGTACCGGACAGATTACTGTTACTCCGACGATCAAGAATGTATATAATTATGAGGAGACTGATCTGGCCCTGAAATTGCCAGAAGGGCTGACATCAGAGTATCGGAACGGCAGGTTTATCATCACGGCAGTTCCGGGAGCCAATATCAACCCGAACGATAAAACGGTGATCCTGAAGCTGAAAGATGTGGAGGTCCCCAAGGCAAAGACCACGCTTCAGCTGAAGCAGAGTAAGGTAACAGTCAGTCAGAACACGAAAGCTATCGTCCTATCCAAAAATGACCGCTATGACAGACAGAGTGTGATCCTGAGTCTCAGTGACAGCACGCTGTATGAGATTGGCAACGCCAGAGTGAGCCTGACGGGTGGCAACGGAGCGGTCACATTGATCGAGATTGGTAATGGTGAATATGCCATCGGCTATGCGAAAAACAAAAGGGGAGAGCCGGTCATACCGTCCAATGTGCGCAGCGGCAAGCTGAAGAGTACAACCGTGAAGCTGAATGTCTATCTCCAGGGGAACGGCGGAAAAAAGGCAGATGCCTCACTGAGTGTGAAAGTCAGTTTTGCCTGATCGACATTCTCAGCAGGACAGCAGTGTGAATAATCGCAAAGCTGTCCTGCTGAGAAAACATGAATTCTGACTGCCTGCATGAAAAATGCCCGATTTGCAGAAAAAGTGCTTGCTTTTTTACTGCAGTTGTGTTATCCTACCAAAGCTTGCAAAGTCTGCAGGCGCGAGAAAGGCGGTCCGCTTCCGAGATGAAAGACTCCGGTATGAACGTCTATAGTATGAAAGGATTGGATTATGGATCTGGTCAAAATTCTCAGTGAAAAGTACATGAAGCCGGAGCTTCCCGAGATGAACGTCGGCGACACCGTGCGTGTCCTCGTCCGGGTAAAGGAAGGAAACCGTGAGCGCAACCAGGCCTTCGAAGGCACCATCATTGCCAAGAAGCATGGCGGCATCAACGAGACCATCACCGTACGCCGCATCTCTTACGGTGTCGGCTGCGAGAAGGTCTTCCCGGTACATTCTCCCTCGATCGTATCGGTTACGACGGTTCGCAAGGGCAAAGTCCGTCGGGCAAAGCTCTACTATCTGCGTGACCGCGTCGGTAAGAAGGCAAAGGTTAAAGAGCGCCTGTAAGGGTGCGACAATGGCGTCTTCACTCAGAAGGCGCCGTTTTTTTGTGTGTGGGATTTGGGAACACGCGGATGTTACGTTGAGATTCAGAGAACGGGAGGGGGAGCGTGGTGAAGACAGAGAGATCGTTGCAGACAGAGAGACAGAAGCAGATCCGGAACTGGGCGCTGACTGCGCTCTTCGCGGCTCAGCCGATTCTTGATGCCCTGGCATTCTGGACCAGGAACGCGAGAGCTACACCGGCGGGCTATATCCGGCTGGGTCTTCTGATTCTGCTCCCGATTCTGGTCCTCTGGCGCACCGATCGGAAAAAGCCGTTTCTGCTGTTTCTGTCGGTGGCCGGACTGTTCGGATTGCTCCATGTGCTCAACTCGGCCCGGGGCGGCTATATCAGTCCGTACTTTGACATGCGCTATCTTGCCAATGTGCTGCAGATGCCGGTTTTCACCGTCTGCTTCCTTCTCGCTGTGAGAGACGGGGAGACAGAGGAGGCTGCTCTTCGCGGGGTGGCGGCTGCGGCATGGCTGACCCTTCTGTTCCTGATTGTGGCGCGTCTGACCCATACCGGGAACGTTACCTACGGCGAAGGACTGGGATACAGTGGCTGGGTGATCGACGAGAACCGCAACGCCAACAGCACCAACCTGGTGGTCTATGCGGCCCTGGGACTGTGGCTGGCGCTGCGGAGGGACAGAAGATGGCTGGCGCTCGGGGTTCCTCTGATTGTCGATGCGGTCTTTCTGAGCAACGGGACCAAGGGCTGCTACTTTTCGATCTTTGTGATCTTTCTCGGATATGCGCTCTGGCTCCTGCTGGAGAAGTTCTGGCTGAAGAGAGAGCTCAGGAAAGAGGCTGTGGCGGTACTGCTCCTGCTCAGCCTTTTCTCCGCGGCGATCTACCGCTATACGCCGCGCTATAAGGTCACCGAGAGCCAGGCGAAGACCGCCGTTGGCCATCAGGGTGAGATCGAGGCGACCCTGCTGGAAAAGGGGATTGACATCACGGATATGAGTCCTCAGGAGCGCTTTGACAACCCAACCGTGCGGGAGGTCTTTGAGCATTACTACTGGATCTACCTCGGGGTAAAGCCTGACATCATAGACCGTTTCGGCATGGAGCGCGTGCTGATGCAGTACCGGATGAGCACGGATGTGGCGAAACTGATTGATGCCCGGGTCATGGAGCGCAACTATGCCGACATGATTTTTCAGGACTCCGACTTCCTGACCAGACTGCTGGGCTTCGAGGCGTCGGAGATCGGCTTTGACGGGGTGTACGATCTGGAAAACGACTGGCACGCGATCTTTTATTTTTACGGCTATATCGGTTTCGCGCTGTATATGTCGTTCGTGCTGTATTTTGTGCTTCGGATTGTACGGACGCTGCGGAGGGACCTTTACGGCAGCCTGACCCTGGAGAATTTCTCGCTGGCCCTGACTTTTCTCCTGATCGTGGGGCTCGCGCATTTCTCCGGGGCGACGCTCCGCAGACCCAATGTCTCTGTCTGGCTGTCTCTGGTTCTGGCACTGATCTATTATAAGACGGGTAAAATACCGGATCAAATAACGGAGGGGAGAGCGCATGAAGCTTAGCATTGTCATTCCGGCCTATAACGTCCAGGAGACCCTGAAGGAATGCCTCGATTCGGTCCTCGGACAGACGCTTGACGACTTCGAGGTCATCGTGATCAACGACGGCTCCACGGACGCCACCGAAGAGATGCTTTCCGACTATGCGGAGCGGAACCCGGGCCGGCTGTATTATCAGACCGTGGAGAACGGCGGACAGGGCAGAGCCCGCAACATCGGCATGGAGCTGGCGAAGGGAGAATACATCGGCTTCACGGACAGTGACGACTGGATCGAGCCGGACATGTTTGAGAAGCTGCTCCGCCTTGCCGAAGACGAGGGGAGCGACATCGCCGTCTGCGACGTACTGGCTCACTTCCCGGACGGGACAACCGAGATGGAGCGAAACTGGAGAGAGGACCGTGTGATGGGCGCTGTCGGCCATCCGAACAACAAGCTCTTCCGGAGAGAACTGCTCCGGGATATCCGTTTCCCCGAAGAGAAGCTGTGGTATGAGGACGCAGAGTTTACCGCCATTGCGATCCACCGTGCAAAAAAGATCTCACATCTGGCGGAGCCGCTGTATCATTACCGGCGCGGGCTGCCCTCCACCATGAACAACAGCAATGCGGAGAAGAACCTGGATATTCTGACCGTGATGCAGCATCTGGAGGATGAGCTCCTGCCTGATGCCCGGGACGACTTTGAGTTCCTGGTTCTGAACCACGTCCTTCTGGATGCCGTCAAGCGGGTGCAGGCGATGGATGTACCGGAGAAGAAGCAGGTGATCTGGCTGATGCGGGAATATGTGAAGGATAAGATTCCGCACCTGGGCAGGTGCAGGAGCTTTCAGGAGGAGACCCGGAACCGCCGGCTGATCATGAAGCTCCATTACGACGGCCTGCAGGATCTGGCGGCCGCTCTGCTGAAGCTGAGAGCATAAGGAAACAGCCTCGGAGACTTCCTTTCAGAGCGCAGCAATGTGCTTCTGAAGGGAAGTCTTAAACTTTCTTAGGAATGTTCCAAAATTATTGCAAAACGGTAAAACATCCTGTATACTTCAGAAAAAGATATCACTGAATTGCGAAAGAATTACAATTTGGAAAAATTTTTTGACAGAATTTCAAAATTTTTCTTGCAATTGGTTTCAATTGGTGGTATCTTATAGGCACACATCGGGAGAAAGGCGCAATCTGCCGGTGTGAATCCCCAAATTCGTAATAACTTTTTTGCGATAGAAGGAGAACAGACATGAAAGCAACATCCAAACTCATTTCTGTGGTTCTGGTCCTCGCAATGTGCCTGAGTCTGTTTGCGGCTTCGGCCTTTGCGGACGGAGGAGTGATTATCATTCCGAGTGACTCAGACGATTCCGGTTCCTTTGTCGGATCGGAGAGCGGCAACGTTTATGGCAGCAGCTATGACGGCGAGAGCGGCTCTGGCGTTTCGGCGCAGTCTGCCGTACCGTCGGCAGCCAACAGCGGCTCCGGTGCTGTTACACTGGTGAATGCCGGTACCGGCTATGCAAGCCTTGCTGATGCGCTTGCGGCAGCGGCCAGCGGTGAGACCGTGAAGCTGAATCAGAATGTCAGCGTAAACGGGACACTGAACATAAACGGAAATGTTACCGTTGATCTGAACGG
Source organism: Oscillospiraceae bacterium (assembly GCA_024697625.1). GTDB lineage: Bacteria > Bacillota > Clostridia > Oscillospirales > Oscillospiraceae > Limivicinus. Next base: position 65,663 of record JAILFJ010000123.1, on the reverse strand, counting down.
TTATACCCTGAGCTTCTCCAACGGCGGGGCCGCAGCGGAAGCCGCGATCCTTGTGAACGGCGGAAGCGTCACGGTCAAGAACGGTCTGATCAGTGCCTCCGGCAAAGCGGCCGAGGGTGAAGGCAGCTCCGACACCGGTTACCACGCAGTGGCAAAGACCGCAGGCGGCAGCCTGGCAATGGCGGGAGTCGGCGTGACCTTCAATGCACCGGAAAGCTGGAGCATGTTCAACGGAAACGTCACCCTGCGTTACGGCAGCTACAACCGCGATGTCAGCGCTTTTGCCGATCCCGCTTTTGAACTTGCCGAAGGCCAGGACGGCCGGGTAAAGCTGGTTGAGAAGCCGGCACAGGCTGAAGAGCCCGCTCAGGAGCCCGCTGAAGAGGTTACCGAGCCTGCCGCAGAGGCGGAAGAGCCCGCTGCGGAGACCCAGGAGCAGATCGAAGAGGCTCAGGAGCCCGCTGAAGAGACCCAGGAGCCGGCCGAAGAGACCCAGGAACCCGCTGAGGAGACTCAGGAGCCGGCCGAAGAGACCCAGGAACCCGCTGAGGAGACTCAGGAGCCCGTCGAAGAGGCGCAGGAGCCTGCAGAAGAGACCGAAGAGCCTGCTGAGGAGACTCAGGAGCCGGCCGAAGAGGCGCAGGAGCCCGCTGAAGAGACCGAAGAGCCTGCTGAGGAGACTCAGGAGCCGGTCGAAGAAGCTCAGGAGCCCGCTGAGGAGACTCAGGAGCCTGCTGAAGAGCCCCAGGAAGCTGAGGGCGATGCGCTGCCTGCATCCGATGAGGAGCAGGACGCGGAGAATCCTGAGGAGCTTCCCGTAGATGAGACCCCGGTCGAAGTGAAGGAAGAAGAGCCTCTGAAGCCGGACGAAGAGGTGAATGAGGTTGAGGGTGAGGCAGAAGAGCCGACCATCTCCAGTGAGAACGGTGTTGTCTCCCTGAAGGGCCTCCTCGCCGAGAATATGACGGTCACCGCCGAGGCGGCTGAGGTCGAAGCGCCGGAAGAGGAAGAACTCCTTGGAGCCTACAACATCACCCTGCGCAATGCAGAGGGTGAAGAGATTCAGCCCGAGAACGCGCTTCTGGTCACTGTCACGGACGAGACGATCCGTGCGGCGATCGAGGAAGGCTTTGAGATCAAGGTTTACCATGTCACCGATGAGGGTATGGAGCCTGTCACGGTCAGCAGTGTGGCCAACGGGGCGGTCAGCTTCGTCGCAAAGAGCTTCTCTGTCTACGCCGTGACCTGCACCGACCAGGTGACGGAAGAGACCGAGCCCGAGGAAGAGGAAGGGACCGAAGCGGCCCTGTGGAATGCCAACTCCATCAAGCAGATCTTCCAGCTGGATCCGTTCACTCCGGAGACGGGCGAGCTGCACAACACCAAAGTGTCTGTCATCCCCATGAATGAGATCGTCGACCAGACGGGCGAAGACGCCGTGTTTGCCATCAAGGGTGTGCTTCCCTACGCGGTTTCCCTCATGGAGCCGGACGAAGCCACGAGCGGCAGCACAGCAGTTTATACCGGCGGCCTGCTGATCTCCGACCGCAGCGGCGGCGCTCCTGTCGAGTACAAGGTCGACGGTGCAGTCCCTGCCGGATACACTCACTCTGTCGAGATTGACAATTCGCTGATTGCAACCCTGCGTCCCGGACGCTGGGCAGTGGTGTTCTGGTATCAGGATACCAAGAACGGCGAGACCAAGCCGGTCTTCATCGTGCAGTACTTCACGATCGTGGAGAGCCTGAATATCGAGGCCATCGGTGCCGGCAAGAATGGCATCCTGGAAGCGGAGAAGTGTGACGGCAATGCCTTCCAGTTCCTGGTTCCCGCGGACGAGATTACCGGCCTCCAGATCAACTTCGGACCGACCAATCCCTATGACCCCGGCGGAACAGTGGTCCTGTATCCGGGTGCGACGAACCCCAACAAGGTCGATGTGTTGCGCATGGACTGGTATGGCGACCCGAACAATGTCAAGAATCCCGGCTATGATGCCTACAATCCCAGTTCCTGCTTCAGCATCACGGACTATGTGACGACGGATGCCTACGGACACAGCTTTGTGGCGGGCAAGATTCTGACGCTCAGCTCTTATCTGATTCAGCGCCTCGCTTTCTGGGAGCCCTACGGTGACTATGAGATCGAGATTACCGGTCAGAAGTATGCTCCGGACGGTAGCATGATTCCGGTCTCGAATGCCGGCAGCCCCATCACCATCCACCTCACTCCGGGCATCACGGTGGCGGACGGTCTGAACGACTACATCAAGGGAAAGAATGTCTGGATCAAGTTCAAGCTCTGCTCCTACATCGACTACGAGCCGGACGGCAGCCTGGCCATCTGGATCGGCGGTCAGAAGATCAGCAAGGACTACTACAGTTACTTCCCCGAGAAGCTGGAGCTCTACATCTACCGCAACCTGCTGGATCAGCTTCGCAGCAACAACAGCTACACGCTGACTGCACGGCTGGCCCGTATGGAGCCGGATCCGTACCTCGGCAAGACGGTCAAGGCGACCTACTATCCCGCGACAGCCTCCTTCAACATTCTGGCGGCAGGCTCGACCTCCTACAAGTCTCCGAAGACCGGCGATAACGCCAACATCGGACTGTGGGCCGCGGTTCTGGTTGTCTCCGGCGGAGCGGTGGTAGCGCTTCTCCCGAAGAAGAGAAAGAACAGATAAATACAGCTAAGCATATAAGCTTACAGGCAGACTGCCGCGGTTGACCCGCGGCAGTTTGCTTTTTTTGCCGTTCTGTGTTAGGATAACCGGGAATGATAAACGGGAAGGGAAGACTGCAGCATGAGAGCATACAATACTGAGATCATCTCCGTCGGGACCGAGCTGCTTCTGGGTCATATCACCAACACGGATGCCAGGGATATTTCTGAGATGCTGTCGAAGATCGGGATCAATGTGAAGTACCATACGGTTGTCGGCGACAATCCGGAACGGCTGCGCGCCTGTGTGCAGACCGCAAAAGGCAGGGCCGACATTATCATCACCACGGGAGGCCTCGGACCGACCTGCGACGACCTGACAAAGCAGGTTCTCGCCGAGGCGTTCGGGCTTCCGCTCGTCCGGAACGAGGACGAGGTGCGGGGCCTCTATGACTATATCCGCAACAGACGCGTCTTTACGCAGAATAATTTCAGTCAGGCGATGCTGCCGGAGGGCTGCACGGTATTTCACAACCTCTGGGGGACTGCGCCGGGCTGCGCCTTTACGGCGGAGGGGAAGACCGTGATCATGATGCCGGGCCCGCCGGTCGAGTGTGTGCCGATGTTTCGGGCCTACGGCATCCCGTATCTGCGTGCCCTCTCCGATGAGGAGATCGTCTCCCACTCGGTGCGGATCTTCGGAATCGGGGAGAGCACGGTGGATGACATGTTCGCAGACGAGATGAACAGCATGGTCAATCCCACCATGGCTCCCTATGCCAAGGAGTGCGACTGCCTGCTTCAGATCACTGCAAAGGCTGCGAGCGAGGCGGAGGCGGAGGCGATGATGGCCCCGGTGATCTCCCATGTCCGGGAGCGGCTGGGGGATTATGTATACGGGATGGATGTGGAGTGCCTGGAGGAGGCCGTCTTTCCTCTTCTGAAGGAGAGAGGGCTGACTTTTGCAGCGGCCGAGAGCTGTACGGGCGGAGAGATCGCCAAGCGCATGACCGATATCCCGGGGGCCAGCGCTGTCTTTGTCGGCGGAGCTGTGGTTTACACCAATGAGGCGAAGGCCCGGCTCCTGGATCTGGACCCCGACATGATCGAAGAGAAGGGCGCCGTGAGCTTTGAGGTGGCGAAGGCGCTGGCGGAACGGGTGCGGGAGAAGACCGGAGCGGACATCGGCATCGGTGTGACCGGTCTGGCCGGACCGGACGGAGACGGCGTCCACGAAGTGGGGACGGTCTATGTCTCCATGGCGGTGGAGGGCAGGACCTTTGTCAGGAGCCTCTCGCTGGGCCCGAAGCGTACACGGAGCTTTATCCGGCGCATGAGCGGGAACCATGCCTATGACATGATGCGCCGCTGGCTGACCGGGCTGGAGGTCGAGCTCCGTCCGTAAAGGGGGCGGAACCTGCGAAACGGAAAAGCAGCAGTGTTTTCTGCCAAGTCTTGATTTCTGACCGGGAACTGTGCTATACTGCTTGAAAATGACAGGGAAGGAACGGAATAGAACTTATGGCACTGAAGTACGGGCGTGTTCTTATTAAGATCAGCGGCGAGGCGCTGGCCGGCGAGAAGGGCAGCGGCTATGACATGGACTTTGTGGGCTCTGTCTGCGAGAGCGTGAAGCAGGCGCTTGCAAAGGGTGCACAGATCGGCATCGTGATCGGCGGCGGCAACTTCTGGCGCGGCGTCAAGGACGGCGCCGGAAAGATCGAGCGCGTCAGCGCGGACCGGATGGGCATGCTGGCCACCGCGATGAACTGCCTGGCGGTTGCGGATGTGTTCCGGCAGTGCGGTGTGGATGCCAGGGTGATGACCGCGATGGACATCCAGGGCGTGGGCGAGAGACATGACGTCCGGAAAGCCATCGGGTATCTGGAGAGCGGAAAGGTCGTCCTGTTCGGCTGCGGCACCGGCCATCCCTTCTTCTCCACCGACACGGCGGCGGTTCTCCGTGCTGCGGAGATCGGCGCGGACGCGATTCTGCTGGCAAAGAACATCGACGGCGTATACAGCGCGGATCCCAGAAAGGATCCGACTGCGGTGCGGTATGATGAGATTCGATACACGGAGGTCCTGGCGCAGCGGCTGCAGGTGATGGATTCGACGGCAACCAGCCTGGCCATGGACAACGACCTCCCGGTGATCGTCTTTGCACTGGCGGAGCCGGAGAATATCCTGCGTGTTCTGGACGGCGAGAATCTGGGCACTCTGGTCCACTGAGAGAGAAACAATAAGATACAAGATACGAAACAGGAGGTAGCGAAAATGTCTGATTATCCGGAATTTGAGAACAAGATGAAAAGAACCTGCGAGGCGCTGAGCACACAGCTTGCGACGATCCGCGCCGGCAGGGCAAATGCCGCTGTCCTGGACCAGATCCAGGTGGATTACTACGGCGTTCCGACCCCGATTCAGCAGCTTGCGACCGTTGCCACACCCGATCCCCGCTCTCTGCTGATCCAGCCCTGGGATGCCTCGGTCCTGAAGGGGATCGAGCGGGCGATTCTGGCCTCGGAGCTCGGCATCAACCCGCAGAACGACGGACGCTCGATCCGCCTGGTTTTCCCGCCGCTGACGGAGGAGAGACGTAAGGAGCTTGCCAGACAGACCAGAAAATACGGCGAAGAGAGCAAGGTCGCCATCCGCAATATCCGCCGGGACGCGATTGAGAAGTTCAAGAAGCAGCAGAAGGCCTCCGAGATCACCGAGGACGACTACAAGATCGCCGAGAAGGATATGCAGAAGCTGACCGACGACTATATCAAAGAGATCGACAGGATCACCGAGAAGAAAGAAAAAGAGCTGACGGAGATCTGATGGCAAGGGAAAAACAAATCCAGACGGCGGGGGAGAGCGCGATTGTCCCCCGCCATATTGCGATTATTCTGGACGGAAACGGGCGCTGGGCGAAAAAACGCGGGCTTCCCCGCACTGCGGGACATGCCGTCGGAGCCGAGACCTTCCGGAAGATTGCCCTCTACTGCCGAGACATCGGGGTGGACTATCTGACTGTATATGCCTTTTCGACGGAGAACTGGAACCGGCCTGAGGAAGAGGTCCGGACCATTATGCGGCTTCTGAACAAGTATCTGCACGAGGCCATCGACACCATGGAGCGCGACCGGATGAAGATGCGGGTCTTCGGCGATGTGGAAGGCCTTCCGGCGGAGCTGCAGGCACTGGTGGCCAAAACCAACGAGATCTCCAGACGCTATGAGGGCTTTCAGGCAAATATCTGCCTGAACTACGGCGGTCGGGCCGAGATTGTCCGGGCTGCAGAGCGCTACGCGGAGGATCGGCTGGCAGGTACGGCACCTGAGAAACTGACAGAGGAGCAGTTTTCACAGTACCTGTGGTCCTCGGGGATCCCTGAGCCGGATCTCCTGATCCGGCCCGGCGGCGAGCAGCGCCTGTCCAACTTTCTGCTCTGGCAGTGCGCGTATGCCGAGTTTTATTTCACCGATACCCTCTGGCCGGACTTTACGCCCGCAGAACTGGACAGGGCGATCGAGGAGTTTCGCAGGAGAGACCGGCGTTACGGAAAGGTTTGAAACACATATGGTAAATGCAATTTCGATTCTGGGCTGCACGGGTTCCATCGGCAGACAGACTGCAGCCGTGGCGGAGCATACCGGCATCCGGGTGGCTGCCCTCACTGCCAACCGGCAGATCGACCGCCTGGAGGAACAGGCGCGGAAGTTCCGCCCTGCGTTTGTCGCGGTCTTTGATGAGGCCGCAGCCAGAGAACTGAAGCTGGCCCTCGCGGACACCGACATCCGGGTCGGAAGCGGCATGGAAGGCCTGATTGAGGCGGCGACGCTGCCCTCTGTCGACTGTGTTGTGACTGCGGTCTCCGGCGCGGTGGGGCTGAAGCCGACCCTGGCGGCAATCGACGCGAAAAAGCGGATCGCCCTCGCCAATAAGGAGACGCTGGTCTGCGCCGGCGAGATCGTCATGAAGCGCGCCGCTGAGACCGGGGCGGAGATCATCCCGGTGGACTCGGAGCATTCGGCCATTTTCCAGTGCCTGACCGGCAGGGGAGAGGGCGAACTGCGAAAGATTCTGCTCACCTGCTCCGGCGGCCCCTTCCGCGGCAGACGGAGAGAGGAGCTCGAGAAGATCACCCCGGCGGAGGCCGTGCGGCATCCCCGCTGGAACATGGGCGCGAAGATCTCGGTCGACAGCGCGACACTGATGAACAAGGGCCTGGAGTTTATCGAGGCCATGCGCCTCTTCTCTGTGAGCCCGGATGCGATCGAGGTCGTCGTACATCCTCAGAGCGTCATCCACTCGATGGTCGAGCTTGTGGACGGCACAGTCATCGCTCAGCTCGGGGTGCCGGACATGGGTCTGCCGATCCAGCTCGCGCTGACCTGGCCGCAGCGGCTGCCCTCCATGTTCGACAGGCTGGACTTCCGGACACTGCGGGACCTGAGCTTCGAGGCACCGGACCTCGAGAACTTCCCCTGCCTGCGTCTGGCCATGGACTGTGCCCGGCTGGGCGGGACGGCCGGCTGCGTGATGAGTGCGGCGAACGAGGAGGCCGTACATCTGTTCCTGAAGGAGCAGATCGGCTTCAACCGCATCTACGATCTGGCTGCGGCTGCGGTGGACCGGCTTGCAGATGACAGGGCAGACAGCCTCGGGCATATCCTGGAGGCCGATGCTGCGGCGCGGCGTTTTGTACATGAGGAGACGGGAAAGTAATCCGGAATGACAACTTTGCTTTATGTTCTTTTTGCGATCCTTCTCTTCGGCATTCTGATTGCCGTTCATGAGTTCGGGCACTTCAGTGCCGCGAAGCTCTGCCATGTCAGGGTCAATGAGTTTGCCATCGGCATGGGTCCTGCAATCTGGAAGAAGCAGAAGGGTGAGACACTCTATGCGCTCCGGGCGATTCCGCTGGGCGGATACTGCGCCATGGAAGGGGAGAACAGCCAGTCTGAAGATCCCCGGGCATTTACCAATGCCTCCGCCCTGAAGCGCCTGCTGATCCTCGTGGCCGGCTCCTTCAACAACTATCTTCTCGGCCTGATTGTGATCTTCTGCCTGTATCTCGGCGCATCCGCCTTTCTGATGCCGGGCATCGCATCCTTTGTCGAGGGCTGCCCCTATGAGGGGGAGGATGCCCTGATGGTGGGAGACCGCTTCCTGAAGATCGACGGGCACCGGGTCTATCAGTATTACGACGTGGGAGACTTTCTCGAGGCGGGCGACGGGACTTACGATATTGTCGTAAATCGCAACGGAAAGCGGGTCACAGTGAAGGACTTTGCCATGGAGAAGCATCTCTATGAGGGCCAGACGAGGGAACTCTACGGCTTCTATTTCGGCTACGAGGAGGCCACGCTGCCTCTGAAGCTTCAGTATGCCTGGAGTACGTCCCTGGAGTTCGGCCGCATGGTCTGGATGGGCCTGGGTCAGCTGGTCCACGGCGAGGTGGGCCTGAAGGACCTGTCCGGCCCGGTTGGGATTGTGGACGCCATCGCCGAGACTGGCGAGAATGCGGAGACAACTTCAGACGCGGTGTATGATATCCTGTATCTCGGGGCTTTTATCGCCATCAACCTTGCCATCATGAATATGCTGCCGCTTCCGGCGCTGGACGGCGGGCGCGTGTTCCTGCTCCTGGTCACCGCGGTGATCGAGGCCATCACACGGAAAAAGCTCGATCCGAAATACGAGGGTTATATCCATGCAGCCGGCCTGGTGCTGCTGCTGGGGCTTATGGGCGTGATCATGCTGAGCGATATCGTAAAGCTGTTCCGCTAGACTGAGAAATCATTTTACAGACAGAAGAAACAGTCAGAGAATATTTTCACATACTGTCAGACAGAGAGAAAACATGAAAAGAAACGAGACAAAGCAGATCATGGTCGGCAGCGTTCCGGTCGGCGGCGAGGCCCCGGTCAGCGTCCAGACCATGTGCAATACCAAAACCTGGGATGTCGAGGCAACCGTCGCCCAGATCCGCGCCATGCGCGCCGCCGGGGCGGATATCGTGCGCATCGCAGTCCCGGACGAGCGCTCCGCCCTTGCCATCGACCGCATCAAGGCCGAGACAGACGTCCCCCTTGTGGCGGATATCCATTTTGACTACCGCCTTGCGCTGATGGCGGCCGAACGGGGCATCGACAAGATCCGCATCAACCCGGGAAACATCGGCGGGGAAGAGCACGTCAGAGCGGTGGCCGAGGCCTGCCGCGAGAGACGGATCCCGATCCGCATCGGTGTGAACGCGGGAAGTCTGGAAAAGCCTCTCCTGGAGAAGTACGGGCATCCCTGCGCGGAGGCACTGGTCGAGAGCGCCAGAGGGCACATAGACCTCCTCCTGAAGTATGACTTTGACGATATCTGCCTGTCCCTCAAATCCTCCTCCGTCCCGCTGACGGTCGCTGCGTACCGGCTGGCGGCGGAGAGCTTCCCGTACCCGCTGCACCTGGGCGTGACGGAGACGGGGACGGAGTGGAACGGGACGATCCAGTCTGCGGTGGGGATCGGGACGCTGCTGTGCGAAGGCCTGGGCAGCACGCTGCGGGTGTCGCTGACGGCGGACCCGGTGCGCGAGGTGAGCGCGGGGATCGCGATCCTGAAGGCGGCGGGGCTCCGGCGCGGCGGGGTGCGGTTCATCTCCTGCCCGACCTGCGGCAGGACCGAGATCGACCTGATCGGCCTCGCGACGGAGGTGGAGCAGCGGCTCCGGGGCCTGGACCGGGACATCACCGTGGCGGTGATGGGCTGTGTGGTGAACGGCCCGGGCGAGGCTCGGGAGGCGGACTACGGCATCGCGGGCGGCAGAGACCGGGGCCTGCTGTTTAAGAAGGGCGAGGTGGTCGGCACCTACCCCTATGCCGAGCTGCTGCCGCGGCTGCTGGAGCTGATCGATGCCTAGCCCCTTCCTGACGGTCTTCCCGGGCTGCGCGCCGCTGAAGGACCTGGCCGGAGGCCTGGAGGGGGCGGAGGTGCTGGAGGCCACGGTGAACCTGAAGGACCGGAGCCTCACGGTGAGGGCCCGGTTCACGGCGATGCCCTCACCCAACGACCTGACGCGGCTGCGGGACAGCCTGCTTCGCAGCTACTCCCTCGAGAAGGCGGAGCTGCAGGCGGAGTACCCGCTGCCTCCCTCCATGGCGGCGCTGCCGGCGGAGGGGGAGGGCCCGGGCGGCGATGTGCTGTTCGGCCGCCGGATCCGGCGGAGCCCCGTGCCGATGTCGACCCTGACCCTCGAGTCGGGGAAGGTGACCGTGGAGGGGGACGTGGTGGACGTGACCAGCCGCCAGCTGCAGAAGAGCGGCGGGGCGGTGCTGAGCTTCGACCTGACGGACCGGACCAACAGCATCCGGGTCACCCGCTTCCTGCGCTCGGACGACGACCGCTCCGTCATCGACCGGATCTCGAAGGGGGACCACCTGCTGGTCCAGGGCGAGGTCACCTGGTCGAAGTACGACGACGACATGGTCCTGGACCCGCGGAACATCATGCGCGCGAAGAAGACGCTGCGCCCGGACACGGCGGAGGAGAAGCGGGTGGAGCTCCACCTGCACACCCGGTTCTCGACCCTGGACGCCCTGACGGACCCGGAGGCCGTGGTGAAGCGTGCCGCCTTCTGGGGCATGCCGGCGATCGCGGTGACGGACCACGGCGTGGCCCAGGCCTTCCCGGACATGTGGAAGGCGGGGAAGAAGCACGGCGTGAAGATCCTCTACGGCCTCGAGGCCTACTACCGGGACGACCTGGGCGACCGGGAGGCCCTGACGGGGAGCTGCCCGCTGCCGCTGGAGACCGAGTTCGTGGCCTTCGACATCGAGACCACCGGGCTCAACGAGCAGGACGAGCGCATGACCGAGATCGGTGCCGTGATCTTCTCCGGCGACCGGATCCTCTCGACCTTCAACACCTTCGTGGACCCGGAGAAGCCGATCCCCGCGGACATCACCCGCCTCACCGGCATCCGGGACAGCGACGTGGCGGGGGCGCCGAAGGAGGCCGAGGCCCTGCGGCAGTTTCTGGACTACGCGGGCGGCAGGCCCCTCATCGCCCATAACGCCGCCTTCGACACCGGCTTCATGCGCGCCTGCGCCGCGAGGCATTCCATCCCGTTCGAGCCCGTGTACCTGGACACCCTGCCCCTGTCCCAGGCCCTGCTGCAGGACCTGAAGCGCTTCAAGCTGGACACGGTCTCCAACCGGCTGAACCTCCCAAAGTTCAACCACCACCGGGCCAGCGACGACGCGATGGTGGTGGCCCGCATCATGGCGAAGTTCATCCCGATGCTCCGGGCCGAGGGCGCCGAGACCGTGGACGACGTCTCCGCAGTCTGCGCCCGGCTCCACCGGGAGGACACGGACAAGACCTGGCACCTGATCCTGCTGGTGAAGAACCGCACGGGCCTGAAGAACCTGTACCAGATGATCTCGGCCTCCTACCTGCAGCACTTCCACCGCAGCCCGATCATCCCGAAGAGCCTGCTCCTGCAGCACCGGGAGGGCATCCTGGTGGGCTCGGCCTGCGGCATGGGCGAGCTCTACGGCGCCATCCTCCGGGGCGAGAGCGACGCGCGGCTGCGCCGGATCGCCTCCCTCTGCGACTACCTGGAGATCCAGCCCCTGGCGAACAACGGCTTCCTGGTGGACGACGGCCGGGTGGCCTCCGTGGAGGTTTTGAAGGACTACAACCGGAAGATCGTGGAGCTGGGCCGCAGCATGGGGAAGCCCGTCGTGGCGACCTGCGACGTGCACTTCCTGGACCCGGAGGACGAGCAGTACCGCCGCATCCTCCAGGCCGCGAAGAAGTTCTCGGACCCGGACCGCCCCTGCCCGATCTACTTCCGCTCCACCGACGAGATGCTGAAGGAGTTCAGCTACCTGGGCGAGGAGACCGCACGGGAGGTGGTAGTGAACAACACCCGGGCCATCGCCGACCAGATCGACGAGATCGAGCTCCTGCCCAAGGACCTCTTCCCCCCGAAGATCGAGAACTCCGCCGGCGAGCTCCGGGACCTGGTCCTGGGCCGGATGCACCGGGTCTACGGCTTAAACCCTCCGCCCCCGGTGCGGGAGCGCGTCGAGACCGAGCTGAACACGATCCTGGACCACAACTACGACGTGATCTACATGAGCGCCCAGAAGCTGGTCCAGAACTCCCTGGAGCACGGCTACCTGGTGGGGAGCCGGGGCAGCGTTGGCTCGTCCATGGCGGCCTGGATGTCCGGCATCACCGAGGTCAACTCCCTGCCGCCCCACTACGTCTGCCCGTCCTGCCGCTACTCCGAGTTCCCGACCCTGGGCCTGCAGTGGTACCCGGACGAGCCGGAGCGCTGCGTGACGGACGCGCCCGCGCCGGAGGAGCGCTGGGGCTGCGGCGCCGACATGCCCGAGAAGAACTGCCCCCGCTGCGGCGCGAAGCTGCGCCGGGACGGCTTCGACATCCCCTTCGAGACCTTCCTCGGCTTCCCCGGCAACGAGAAGACCCCGGACATCGACCTGAACTTCTCGGGGGAGTACCAGGCCCGGGCCCACAAGTACACTGAGACCCTCTTCGGTTCGGACCACGTCTTCCGTGCGGGCACCATCGGGACCCTGGCGGAGAAGACCGCCTACGGCTACGTGAAGAAGTACCTGGAGGAGCGCGGCATCAAGGCCACCAAGGCCGAGGAGAACCGTCTGGCCCAGGGCCTCGTGGGCATCAAGCGCACCACAGGGCAGCACCCGGGCGGGCTCGTGGTCATTCCGCAGGACATGGACGTGACGGATTTCTGCCCGGTCCAGCACCCGGCGGACGACCCGAAGTCCGACATCGTGACGACCCACTTCGAGTACCACTGCATGGAGGCGAACCTCCTGAAGCTGGACGAGCTGGGCCACGACGACCCGACGATGATCCGCATGATGGAGGACCTGACGGGGGAGGACGCGAAGGAGATCCCGCTCTCGGACCCGGACACCATGAGCATCTTCACGAGCCCTGCGAAGCTGGGGCTGCCGGAGGACGACCCGATCATCGGGAAGACGGGGACCATCGGGGTCCCGGAGTTTGGCACGGCGTTCACGCGGCAGATGCTGGTGGACACGCAGCCGAAACAGTTTGACACGCTGATCCGGCTCTCGGGCTTCTCCCACGGCACGGACGTGTGGGCGGGGAACATCCACGACCTGATCGTCAGCGGAACCGCCTCGGTCAACGACACCATCGGCTGCCGTGACGACATCATGATCTACCTGATCGGGAAGGGGATGCAGCCGGCGCTGGCCTTCAAGACGATGGAGGCGGTGCGCAAGGGCAAGGTGAAGAAGCAGGGGAAATTCCCGGACGACGCGGAGCAGCAGATGAAGGACATGGGGGTGCCGGACTGGTGGATCGACTCGGCCCGGAAGATCGCCTACCTGTTCCCGAAGGCGCACGCGGTGGCCTACGTGATGATGGCGTTCCGGATCGCCTGGTTCAAGGTGCACCGGCCGCTGGCGTTCTACTCGGCGTACTTCTACCGGCGGAGCCAGAAAGGCGGCTTCGACGCGGGGATGATGTGCGGCGGGACGGAGAGCGTCCGGCGTAAGATCAACGAGATGCGCCGTGCTGCGAGCCTGACGGCCAACGAGGAGGACCTGCTGGTCACGCTGGAGGCGGTGTACGAGTTCAACATGCGGGGCTTCCGCTTCGCGCCGATCGAGTTCGGGAAATCCGACGCGACGAAGTTCACCCTGACCGAAGACGGGCGGATCCGTCCGCCGTATGTGGCCATCGCTGGCCTGGGCGAGACCGCAGCGCAGGACCTGGGCGCCTGCGCGGGGAAGAGCTTTCTGTCCGTGGAGGAGATCTCGGAGGCCTGCCCCAAGGTCAGCCAGACCCACCTGGAGGCGCTGAAAAGCCTGGGCGCCTTCGGAGACCTGCCGGACACCAGCCAGGTCAGCCTCTTCGACTTCTGAAGGAGGAAGGATTATGTCTCCCAAACAGCTTGGCATCAAGAAGATCGCCGACAACCGAAAGGCTTTTCACGAATACTTTGTCCTGGAGCGCTTCGAAGCCGGCATCGAGCTCTGCGGAACGGAGGTCAAGTCCATCCGGGCCGGCCAGGTGAATCTGAAGGACTGCTTCTGTACGGTGAAGGACGGGGAGCTGTTCGTCCGGGGCATGCACATCAGCCCGTATGAGCATGGGAACATCTTCAACCGGGACCCGGTCCGGCCCCGCCGGCTGCTGATGCACAAGCGGGAGATCGTGAAGCTCCAGGCCCGGGTGATGCAGGACGGCGTGGCGCTGATCCCGCTGAGTCTCTACTTCAAGGACAGCCGCGTGAAGGTGGAGCTGGGCCTCTGCAAAGGAAAGAAGCTCCACGACAAGCGTGAAAGCGACGCGGAACGTCAGGGGAAGCGTGAGATGGACCGCGCCCTGAAAGAACGCAACCAGTAACCGCTTGAACACCCCAGGCCATGAGACCAATAGAGAGCATACGAGAGAGGCAGTTTAACAGCAGACAAAGCTCCTTTTTTCGTATCCCGTAACTGGAAGGATTGCCTTCAAAAAACAAGTGAGAATAATGCTCCCTCTATGAGAAGCAGTAAAAAACACTGCAATCACAGAGGGAGCATTGCCATGCTTTGAAAGAAGCTATGTGCAGAAAAAATAATGCGAGATGTACGGAAGGGTAAGCTGCTCTCGCTTTACTCTCCTTCAGCCTTCCAGATCAGCGATGTAATCTGCCACACTCTCGCCGGCCATACGGCCAGTGTTGATGGCAAAGCCCATCGTGTTGCCGGGCAGAGTGAAGTTGTAACTGTCGCCATAGATGGTGTTGGCATCAGAGCCGGCACTGTACAGACCTTCGATGGGCAGCAGATCGTCGTTGAGGACCTCGCAGTACTTGTTGATGCGCACGCCGCCTACGGTACCGTAAGCTCCAAGATAGAACTTGCCGACAATGTAATGACCTTTGCCGGTCAGTTCATGCAGATAACGCTGATCCTTATGAAACTGGCTGTCAACACCGCAGCGGCAGAACTCGTTGTACTGGTCCACGGTATCCTGCAGTATTTCGGGGTCAATACCGAGCTGCTCAGCAAGCTCTTCTATGGTGGCTGCCTCAAAGTAGGCTTCATAACCCTGCTCCAGTGCCTGCGCAGCCTGCTGGTCGAAACCGAAGAAAGCTTCAGCCGGGTGTACGATGTCCATGATGTCCGGACCGTTCTTCTGGTACTCACGCAGGATACCGCGGTCCATGATGCAGTAGCCGTAGTTGCCCGGCTGCAAGCGTAACGCATTGCCGGCAAAGGTGGTGTTGCCCATATAGCCCTCGTTCATAAAACGCTCGCCGTTCTGATTGACCATCAGGTTTGGCTGGCGCAGGACTGCGTCAAGCAGGAACCAGTTGAGGTTGTCAGGAATCTGGTAGATGGCCTCAATGTTTGCACCCCACTTCTTTGCACCGACTGCCCACATCATGCGCAGACCGTCGCCGGTGATGCCAGGGATCATAAACGGATAGAAATCCTCCGCAAGGTTCAGACCGAACTCCTGCTTTATCATCTCTTTATTATTGCCGAAGCCCCCGGTGCAGACAATGACAGCCTGACCGCGTACTTCGAGCTTCTCGCCGCTTTGGTCGGTGGCAACGGCGCCGCAGACCTTATCGTCCTCAACAATCAGAGAACTGGCCGGAGTTTCGAGCAGGATCTCACAGCCCAGGTCTTTGGCACGTTCGGTCATGATCTTGACCATGGCGCTGGCAGCGCGAGGACCGATGACACCGTTCTCAGGCTTGACGATATGCCAGGTGGCCTCGGATTCACGGAAGTAGCGGAAGGCACCTGCAAACTCTACGCCCATCTCCTGAAGCCACTCGATGGTATCGGCGCTCTTGCCGAAGTAGGTGGCAACAAGGTCGCTGTCCACCTGAAAGTGGGTATAATTCATATGCAGGTCAAGCGCCTCAGCCACAGAAATATCGTTGAACTGATCCTTCTGAATCCTGGTGCCGATGCCAAGGGGACCCATACCCATGTTGGCAGCGCCGCCGGTAGTACTGGACTTCTCGAGGATGACGGATTTGAGTCCGCGTTCCCCCGCGGTGATGGCCGCGGCCAAACCGGCAGGACCGCCGGCAATGATGACGACATCGGTATTGAGCTGTTTCATACTTTCATTCTCCTTTGTTTATTCTGGTTTAATCGGTTTGGCATAGCTGTGCTTGCGTTTGCTGCCACTGGCACGGGTGACGAGCGGCTGCGAGGCTGGCCTGGTTGGCATGGGCGCAACTGAGGGAGCGGGGGTCGGCACTGCCTCCGAAACCGGATCGGAAGGCGGTGCAACAGGCGCTTCAGATTTTACAGGCGCGCTGGCGCCAGCGGGGCGGGCAAAGCTGCGTTTGCGTCTGCTGCCTCCCTCACGCTTTTCAGGTGTGCTTTCAACCTGTGTTTCTTCCATTGAGGAGTCTTTGAGCCGCGCAGGTCTGTCCGGAATGCGGGCCTTTCCAGAAACTCTGACAATGGCGCTCTGCGTGCAGGCAGTGAGGCAACTGCCGCACTTTATACAGTCGAAGCTGTCGATCATTGATGTGAAGCCGGGCTTTACATCAATGGCGTGTACCGGGCAGCTCCTGACACAGTCATGACTTCCGAGACATTTGGCTGGATCAATATAGAAGGTTATGAAGGCTGTGCATATGCCTGCAGGACATTCCCTGCGGCGGGCATGAGCTTCCACCTCCTGCGGAAAGGCCCGCAACAGGGATGCCATCGGATTGCCGGCGTCTTCTCCAAGAGAGCAGCTCGTAGAGACAAACATCGCATCTGCCAGCTCCCGTGCGAGATCCAGTGCCGGGGGCTTTAAACGGCCACTGCTGAGGTCTTCAGCGATTACACTGTGCTGAAAAAGACCTTCGCGGCAGAAAGTACAGCGACCGCAGCTCTTCTCGCGGAGAATGGAGATCTCTTTCTTCGCCAGGTCAACGAGACAGTCTTTTTCTGTCAGTACTCGCAGTACGCCGCTCCTGCTGCCCAGGTCACCGAGACTCAGCCCTGTAAGCTCGGCGGGAGCGTAAAAGCGGTGGTCTGTCAGTACAGCCTTGCAAGCTACAGGCACCAGATCGGTGACCAGTGTCTCCGGAGGCAGCTCCTGCAATTCGCCGTCGTCTACGGCAATCAGCAGGCCAGGCTCTTCACCGCACAGGCATGCCGCGTATGAAGCGGCCTCATCAAGAGTCACAAGTAAGTCATTGCGATGCTCGAATTTCACCAGATCGGCCCGTTTCTCCAGAGAGAGCGTCAGATTCACCTGTCTGGCGGCAGCCTCCAGCTCGGATTCAACGCCTTCTGCGGCTGTAACAATTACCGCAGCCTGTGCGCCGGAAAGCAGAGTGAGTATCTTGAGCCCGGCAACAACACCTGCAGGGTTTTTCTCCAGCAGAGATTCCTTGCGCCGCTCAGTGTCGGTGTTCCAAACGGAGGCAGTTACGCAGCCGGAGACAGGCTCTTTTGTACCGAAAACAGATATGAGAGCTTTCGTGTCCAGATCGGAGACCATTTCCAGCGCTCTTATGTTGTTATGCAGAAGACTCATCTCTATGCCTCCTTACTGCTGGGATAGTCACTCCACAGCCGATGATCTGTGATGTTGAAGCGCAGGTCGCATTGCAGGCAGCGTTCGGCCTCGCTGCAGATCGCATTGTCACAGATGCCGTTGCTGATCGGACGGAAATCATGCCTGCGTTCGTCGGGGTCGAGGAACGCTTCCTCCTCACGTTTGCGGAAGCTAAAACCTTCGATCCTTCCGATTGCCGGGGACGGCGCCTCGGTCTGGCAGAGCTTCTCGGTAATGTCACCATCACCGCCAAGAAAGCGGTCGATCTCGCTTGCTGCCTGCCGGCCGGAGGCTACAGCCCTGATGACGGTTTTGGTGCCGTAAACAGCGTCACCGCAGGCGAAAATGCCTTCAACGGAGGTTTGAAGGCTTCCATCCTTCACGGCAATGGAATTGGCTTTGCCACGTTCGAGACCGGCTTCCGCAGGCAGGTCGGTGTGCTGGCCGGCGGCGAAGATCACCGTGTCGGCCGGTATAACATGGGCTGAACCTTCCTGCTTCTCGGTAACTGAACGTCCTGTGTCGTCTGTATAGTTGCGTTTGACGATGCTGAATTCAACACCCTCAACGGTTTCAGATCCCAGAATGCGGTCAAAGGTGCGGGCCTCCAGAATGTGAACGCCCTCCTGCTCTGCCTGTTCAATCTCCTCAGAATCTGCGGTGAGCTGTACGCGTTTTTTTCGGAAAGCGAGTGAAACGTCTTCCGCACCGAGCCGGACGGCAGTGCGGGCACAGTCGAATGCCACGTTACCGCCTCCCATGATGACGACGCTTTTGCCCATGCCGGTGTCCTGCCTCATGGCGGCTTTCCGGAGAAAGTCACTGCACAGCAGCACTCCGGGCAGCTCATTGCCGGGCATTTTAAGCCTGTTGCCCTCATGAGTACCGACAGCCATCAAAACTGCATCGTACTCAGCCAGCAACTCAGCGGGCTTTGTGACACTGCAGTCTATTTCGACATGTACGCCGACCTCTGACAGATAGGAGGCCTCTTTCGCGATCACCTCACGAGGAAGGCGATAGGCTGGAATGCCGTAGGACATCTGGCCACCGAGAGTCGGATACCTTTCCTTTATGGTGACGTCGTGACCTTGCTTTGCCAGATAAAAGGCTGCAGTCATGCCTGCGGGGCCTCCGCCCACAACGCAGACCCTTTTCCCGCTGGCGGGCAGGCGCTTCTGATTCTTCTTCCACAGCTCATTGTTCGTATGCTCTGCGGCATAGCGCTTGATGTTGCGGATCGAGATGGGCTCGTTCAGCTGGCCTCGCCGGCACTGCCCCTCGCAGGTATGGGCACAGATACGACCCAGACACTCCGGGAAGGGGATGCGCTCGTGGATAACTGCAGTTGCCTCGTCATAACGGCCTTCCCTGACAAGACGAACATAGCGTGGAACGTCGGCGTGAGCTGGGCATTCTGCAGCGCAGGGGATTAACGTGTCGCGCTTCTCGATAGGATTCCAGTTGATTGCGTCACGGATGGTACCGGTCGGGCAAACCTCGGCGCACGCACCACAGAAGCGGCAATCGGCATCTTTCAGAAGTTTGTCGTGCAGTGTGCCGACATAGGTTTCAAGATTCTTCTTGTTGTATTGCAGTACGCCCACCTGACGCAGGTCTTTGCAGGCGCGAACACAGCGTCCGCACAGTACACAGCGGTTCATATCGTGAATAATAAGCGGGTTGCGCTCGTCCATCTTGAGACCTTTGATCCGGCTGGCCATACGCGTTGCGGACACACCCATATACTGGATCAGCGTCTGCAGCTCGCACTTGCCGTACTTCGGACAGGTGGAGCAGTCCTCGGGATGGGCTGCCAGCAGAAGTTCCATGGAGAGATTGCGCAGCTTCGTGATCTGTTCGGATCTGGTACGGATAACCATGCCGTCAGACGCTGCAAGCTTGCAGGAAGGCTGTACACCCTCCTGCCCCTCCACTTCTACGATGCAGAGGCGGCAGGAGCCAAGATCCAGCAGATCAGGATGATGGCAGAGGTGTGGAATGTAAATGCCGTTTTGGAGCGCCGCTTCGAGGATATTTGTGCCCTCCTCGATGCGCAGCGCCCGGCCATCAATGAAAATCGTAACAATCATTTGCGGTTTACCCCTGTCTGGTTTGATTTTTCATGAACGCAAGTAACACTTCACCCAGCAGTGCGAGCCCGGCAGAGACGAGAAAGGCGGGCTGGTAGCGACCGGTTGAGCTGTGCAGGGCGTTCATCAGGCTCGGCCCGAAAAGACCGGCCAGGGAGAATCCGATAAACATAATACCGTAGTTGACACTGTTGTTTTTCCGGCCGAAACGGGAGGCTGTAAAGCCGGGATAAAT
Source organism: Oscillospiraceae bacterium (assembly GCA_024697625.1). Lineage (GTDB taxonomy): Bacteria > Bacillota > Clostridia > Oscillospirales > Oscillospiraceae > Limivicinus. The sequence goes on along the minus strand of JAILFJ010000123.1, from coordinate 46,088 downwards.
CCCCATGATGCTGCCAAAGCTGAAACCCGTAAGGGCTATCCCAGTATAAAACAGGATGTCACGGCTTTCTGAGCAAAGGAAAAGCAGAACACCCGCCAGTGCCGATACGGCAAAAGTGATGCGCAGTGTTCCTACTGCTCCGAGACGGTCGGACAGGCTTCCTGCGGCGAGACGACCGAGCGTATTGAACAGCGCCAGCAGCGAGACAGCAGCAGCTGCTCTGGTCGGGGAAAAACCCATCATATTCCTGGCAATTACCGCTGCCTGAGAGATAAACATCATCCCTGCGAAGGCGCCGCAGCAAAGCGTCAACAGCATAAGGATAAAGCTTTTCTGACGGATCATCTCCCGCCAGGTGAAGTCCTTACCCGTACTGCCGCCCGCTTTTGGAGCAGCATCCGGTGCCTTTTGCATGACAAAGGCTGCAGAGCAGAGTACAACCAGCATCACCGTACCAAGCAACCGGAAAGCAGCAGTTACTCCCATGTGCTGCATGAGAGCGTTGGCAACAGGCGGGATCAGGATTGAGCTGCCTCCATAGCAGGCGGTAGTCAGACCGCCGACAAAGCCGCTTTTATCTGGAAGTAACTTGACGGCGTTGGAGACGACGGTCCCGTAGATCATGCCATTGCCGAGACCGACGCCAAGACCGTAGCAGATGATGAGTGCCGGTACGGATTTGCAGAAGCCTGCTCCAATCATACCGAAGCCGAAGAGCAGAGCCCCGACGAGTAGTACCAGCCTGGGACCGAGGCGGTCATTGATGGCACCGCCGGAGATCATGGTGACAGGGCCGACAGCGTTGGCAACTGTAAAGACGATGGCGAGACTCGTGATCTCTCTGCCAGTCAGAGCTGACAGATACTCAGTCATCGGTCCGGCAAAGACGCTCCAGGCATAGAGAGACCCGACGCACAGCACAACAAAGCAGCTTGCGACCAGAACCAAGGTCCGGTTGGTGGTCTTTTCTGTCATGTGGCAAAATCAAAGGCTTCAAATACCTTTTTTCCCGTGTAGGTTCTGAGCTTCTCTTCACCACGAAGAACGCGGATTGCGCCTGCTGCCATGGCCTCCATCTCAAATTCGCCGGGATAAGCCGTGACTGGGGCAATAAAGCTGCAGGTTTCGGTAATCTGCTGCACGAGATCCTTACTGTGTACCATACCACCGCCGAGAAGAATCCCATCGACCTCGCCGTGCAATACAGCGGCCATTGCGCCGATGGCCTTTTCGATCTGATAGATCATCGTATTCCAAAGCATGGCGGCGTATCTGTCGCCTTCGGCCGCACGGCGGGTCAGCTCGACGGCATCAGAGATACCGATATGACTGACAAATCCGCCGGTGCGTGTGGCAAGATTTCGAAGGGTTTTCATGTCTGCATGCTCCTGCTCCATGTAGTCCAGCAGACCGTAGACCGGCACATTGCCGCAGCGCGTCGGCGCCATCGGGCCGTCTCCGCCGACGATGTCATTACCGTCCACCATCTTGCCCCTGCGATGCGCAGAGACGGATATGCCGCCACCGATGTGGCAGACTATGAAATTGCATTCTTCATAGTGCCTGCCAAGCACCTCACGGGCGTGACGGATCGCGGTTTCCTTGAGATTCAGAGCGTGCAGGTGAGAGGTGCGGTAGACACCCTTGATACCGGTCATACGCGCCAGGTCCTGAAACTCGTCCGTATCTGGCGGGTTCACAACCATAGCCCTGGCTCCAAAACGGCGAGCAAATTCATCCGCGAGCTGCGGACCGAGTGTCGCAGGGTGGATGACTCCGTTGGCACAAGTGCGGGCGTGGGCCAGAACGGTCTCGTCGATCGCGTAGACTCCGCCTTCGATATTCACAAGTCCGCCTCCACGGCCGACAAAAACATCCACACCCTCGAGAGTGACGCCGTTCTCGTCCAACAGGCTCAGAATCATGTCCCGGCGATACGGAAGCTGTGCTGACATATCGGCATACTTTGCCAGTTCCGCTGCATCGTGGGCAACGTTTTTGGAAAAGAGACAGCTGTCATCCTCAAATAGTGCGATTTTTGTAGAAGTTGAGCCGGGATTGATCGCAAAAACGCGAATACTCATGCTCTGTTTTCTCCTCTGTTATTCATTCCTGCTGCACGCACCGCTGAGATGATAATGTTGCCTTTTATCTCGGAGACGGGCGCACCGCGTGAGCAGTCACAGACAACGCTGTTGAAACCCTGCAGCATCGGCCCGTAGGCATCAGCGTGGCCAAACTGCTGGATGAGCTTGACGGCGACGTTGCCGACATTCAGATCGGGCCAGATGACCACATTGGCGCGACCGGCCACTTTGCTGTCACGCTTGACTTTCTTGGCAGCTACTTTGGGGCTGATGGCGGCATCAAATTGAAATTCCCCATCAATAGCAAGATCGGGACGCTTTTGCTGAGCGATTTTCACTGCCTCAGTGACCTTGTCGATCAGTTCGCCCTGTCCGCTACCAAGGGTGGAATAGCAGACGAAGGCGCAGCGCGGTTCCCAGCCCAAAAGACTCTCGACAGTCTCACAGGCGGAAATACCGATGTCCGCAAGCTGCTCGGGATTGGGATTGGTACAGACGGCACTGTCGCCAATCGCGAGAAGGGAGCCTTCGCTTCCCACGAATCCCGGAATATCACAGAGCCCGATGCTCGAAACTGTGCTGATTCCCGGTTTAAGGCCAATCATCATCTGTCCGGCCAGCAGTACATCACCAGTCGTATTATCGATGCCCGCAAATGTGACGGCGACTTCGCCTACCTTCTGCATAGCCATGGCATAGTAAAGCGGGTCCTGCATACGGCGTGCCAGTGCCTTTTCCTTCAGACGCGTATCCTCAAGGGCAACATAGGACGCGATGATCTTCTGCCTGTAGACTTCGTCATTCAAATCGACAAAGGTGAACACTGCTGCATCGTATCCGCGTTCGGCAGCGAGTGTGCAAAGCTGCTGGCTGTCGCCGACCAGTACGGGGTAGATATATCCATCGCGTCCAGCTTCGTAGGCAGCCTGCATCATTTTTTCATTGGTGGCTTCCGGAAAGGCTACTTTCTGAGGATTTTCCTTTGCTCTGGCATAAATGGTATCCAAAATACTCATGTTGTTTCTCCTAAAATGCCGGACAGCGCAAGAGACTGTCCGGCCTGATTTTCAGAGTTCCTGTTCGACAACGTCAACCAGGTCAGCAATGGTCTCGCATGCCGCAGCATCCTGCAGAGTGATGCACGCATCGGTCTCATTCTCGATCTCGGCAACCAGGGCTACCATCTGCACGGAAGCTCCCTGCAAGTCATTTTTAAAACTGGTCTCAAGGCTCAGATCTTCAACTTCCTTCTTGTAGGAGATGGCAACCAGCTCCAGGATCTTGCTTTCGAGTTCTTTTCTGTCCATCGTACGTTCCTCCTGATTATGATAGTTTAATAAATTATAGCTTTTCGTTTTAATCCTCGACCAGGTCAAAAACCACAGTCTTGAAGCCATCACGCTGATAGATGGCAGCTCTGACCGGGACGGGCAGTTTGCCCGCCTCCAGAATTTCCTTGCGTTTTTTCTTGTTGATCCCGCGCACTACGGCGTTGAGACGGCTGCCTTCCTCAAGCTCCACTTCGCCATATGCAAACTTGCCCATTGCCTTATATTCCGGCTTGTTGGAGAGGGGAGCAGGCATCACGATAGAATGAAGTTTCGCATTGCCGCTGATTTCCACCCATTCCATATCCCAGCAACCGCAGGAGTTGCAGGCATAAACCGGGGGAAACTCCACAGCGCCGCATTTGGTGCATCTCTTTCCAGTGATCTTACCTTTTTCAAGGTTTTCGTAAAAGGTCTCTACGACTTTTTCAAGCTGAATCGCCATATTCGTTTCTCCCTCTCAGTCTTTCGTCCGAATAATGTAGGTGCAGATGTTCTGTGCACCGCCATAACCGCGAAGCATAGCGGTTTTTGGAAGCTTTTTCACCTGACCTTCGCCTGCCTCGCCGCGCATCTGGTGCACAGCTTCATAGAGATCTGCCAGGCCCGAGGCTGCGTGGGCGTGACCGAAGGAGGTACGGCCGCCATTGGTGTTGATGGGCTTGTCACCGTCATAAGCGGTGCGTCCCTCACAGATGTATTTCCAGCCCTCGCCATAGGGCAGATAGCCGGCAATTTCGGCAGCGACAAGATGGGAAGTGACAATGAAGTCATTGGCATAGAAGATGTCAATCTCCTCAGGCCTGACACCGGTAACCTCATAAACCTGCCGCACTGCCTCCTCGGTAGCCCGAACCTCGAAGTGAGGAGTCGTGGCCTCGCAGGCTGCACAGCCGATACCGAGCACTTCGATCGGCTTGTGACTTCTGTTGCCCATGTACCTGTCCACCAGCTCGGTAGCGCAGACGACTACGGCTGCGGCGCCATCACACTTCAGTTCGAGACCACTGGCGCGCAGAAAGTCACCCATCTTTGGATTGTACGGCGAGCGCATGTAGTCCATGACGTTGTCGAAGCCGGCTTCCTTTGCATACTCCTCATAGGTTTTGCGCTCGATGGCAAGGGGATTTTTGGATGCATTGCGGCGGTTGTTGATGCACATCCAGTTCAGGGTGTCGTCCATCTGCTCATCGGTCAGACCACGGGTGCGCTTGTACCACTCTGCTGCGTCATCATAAATCAGCTCCTGCCCGGCCATCAGACTGCGGGTGTAGGCACGGTCATAGAGCCATGCAGTGGTCTGGAGAAACTTGTCCATGGTCATCTTCTCACGGCGGTAGGGATGATTTGGGACGGCCAGGCTGTCCCCAAACTCAACGCAGCCGGACAGTACGCAGTCGTATTTTCCGGAAGCTACGGCATTGACCGCTTCCTCTACCGCATAATAGCCGGTGCAGCATGCCTCGGAATGGTGGATGCTGGCTTTGCCCTTCATGCCAAACCAGTTGGTTACGTGGATGTTGGGCGTGAGGTAGTTGGAACCGTTGAGGGGGCTCGCCTCGCCGTGAAAGTAAAAGTCCACGTCCTGCGGGTTGACCCCGGCATCCTCCATCGCTTTAAGTGCGGCATAACCGAATAGCTCTCCTTCGGTCAGACCGTTTGTTTCCTCCTTGTCTACCGTATACATGAAGGGCGTGCAGCCGACGCCGATGATGGATACACTTCGCTGATAAGGATGTACCTTCGTCTGATTCATAGTCTGCATTCTCCTTTATCAGTCTTCCAGACCTTTGAACTTTTTTTCTACAAACATGCTCTTGCGTGCAGCAATTTTCTCCTGCTTCTCGGGACTGCGGAAAAGACCAATCTGTGTTTCGCCGATTTCGTCAAGGTGAAGGGCGCGGCCTTTGACCGTTGTGCGGTCTTTCAGCAGCCCGTTCTCCTGAATGACAAACTTCCACTTGCCATCCTCTGTCTTCTCGAGCGTACCGCCCGCTCCGCAGACCGCACACTCAATGGGATAATACAGACCGTCCCACTGGGGTTCGCCAAGTGCGAGAAGGTTTGAATGACAGTTCGGACACCAGCCCATGTCTTCTTCACCCAACCAACCGCGCTCCTCCGGCGGGGTGGCGACGGCCTTCATGATGTTCTGCCCCATTTTTCTGGCACGGGCAAGCAGCTCATCATCTGCAAGGCACATTGCCGGAGCAGGAACGCGGGTGGCCAAAAGCATGTCGACCACTTTGAAGTCGGTTGTGAACATCGTGGCCTGAAGGCCTTCAAGGGCCATGGCCTGCCAAGAGCGAGTGGAGCCGCCGACGGAGATCAGGCCGGCAACGCGGTCCTTATGCTCAATAACGCCGATGTGCTCCAAAAAAGAAGTCTCATAGCTGAGGCTGCGCTGGGCAAAGGTGATGTATGGAGATGCGGGCATGAGGTCATAGGTGGGGACAGAGACAATGATTGCATCCTGGTCGAGCATCACATCCATGATTTTTTTCTTGTCGTCTTTTTTCTCAAGCGTACAGCCCACATATTTACCCTGGGCCATGGCCCCGGTGCATGCGGTGCAGCCGCTGCAGTCGAGAATGTTGAAGTCGCGCAGATTGATCATACGGACATCGGCACCTGACTCTTCGCAGGCCATCAGAGCGGCCTTGAGCAGGAGCTCACTGTTGCTGTTCTTACGTCCGGCGGTAATGCCCATGATTTTGTAGCTCATCTGGGTTCCTCCCTTAATTTGATGTGTTTGAAAAGAATCTGTTGCATTTTTGACAAATGTATTATATAAAAGAATCGAATTCTCTGTGATGACATCTGTCACTATGCGTGAGAAAAAAAACGGCCCGCCTTTTGTACAAGTTGACAGACATGAGGGAAAGAAATGTCAGTGGATGTAATTACTTTAAAAGAAAAATCACAATTCCTCTGCGGTGGAGTTCAGGCTGAACTGCTGCTGCCGTCGGGGGAAAAGCGGCCCAAACGTCTGCTGACCCTGCTGCATGGGGCAGCAGAGACGCCGGAAACGATTCTGAACAACTTTGATCTCCTGAAGGCCTCCGAACGACTGCATCTCGCCATTCTGCTGCCCGCTCTGGGCAACAGCTTTTATCTGGACTGGGGTGAGGGAGAGAACGCAAGATCATCGCTGCTTCTCGAGCTGCTCCCGGCTGCCCGGACATACAGCGGTATTTCGGCGAATCGAAGGTACAATGCAGTCGGAGGAATTTCTATGGGCGGTTTCGGTGCGCTGAGCCTGGCGCTCAGCGAGCCTGCCCGCTTCTCGGCTGCCTTCAGTCTCTCAGGTGCGCTGGATCTGAAAAAGGCTGATCAGCTCTTTCGAATCTGTGAATTGCCACCGCCCGGAGACCTGTGCACTGCCGCTTTGCGTCCCGAGGCAAAGTGGAATGCACTGCTTTCACAGAAGACAGCAAAGCCAAACCTGTATCTGGCCTGGGGCGACAGAGACTGGTTTCGGGAAGCCAACCGATCATTCATCCGCCAGGCTGCGGAATGCGGAATAGCTGTTAAAGCGTCAGAGACACCCGGGCTGCACGATTGGGCATATTGGCAATCGAGTCTTGGCGCGGCTCTGGAATGGACGGTGTCATAAAAAACGGCTTGCCGGTCTGCAGGTGCAACCGGTAAGCCGATTCTTTACTATTTGCCGCACAGCTTCTGATGTATCCATTCCACTGCCACGCCGACGTACCATACGCCTGCCAACATCGCTGCGCCGATCTGCAATGGCAAATTGCCGAGCTCTCCAGACGATATCGGTCCCATGACGGTGAGGCCGACAGCCCAGCCGCAAAGCCATGCGGGGCAGTAAAAACACTTCGGCAGAAGCGAGGAGATCAGCACAGCAATGCCGCCCATAACGAATAAGGTTACGAATACCGAGAGACTCTCTCCAAAGGGCAACAGTGCCATCATCCGCAGTGCAAGCACCGCCCATGCGTCGCCCGCCAGAAAGCCCAGCGATATCGGAACCGCGAGTCTGGTCTGATTGCCTGCCGTAGCGTATACTCCTGCACAGATCAGTGCGACTGCACCGACTTCCACCCCGAAGTGTGGTGAGAGGACAGCCCAGATCGGTGGGAAAAGTGCGATGCACAGTGCCAGGGTCAGATTATCGCGATTCAGTTTTCCCATCATGTGTTCTCCTTCCTTAAGACGGTGCGAAGCGGGTGTTCAGGCTTCTTTATAATCTGATACATGCCCTTACCAGAATGCTCCAGCACTCCCTCTCCGCATAGATCTTTCAGCACACGCAGCAACTGGCGGGGGCTCACGTTGAGTGAGCGGGCAAGCTGACCGATATTGGAAATATGTGTGCCCGGCTCCGCATGGCTGAGTGAAAGAATTACACGCTGCCGAAGGGAGCCATGCCGGTTGGAAGCTACGGCACCGTTGAGCTTATCTGCCAGATTCCGACAGAGACAGCAAAGAAAAACCGGATCGCCTAACAACTGCTGACGATACTGCTCCAGATAGATGGCCAGTGTGTAGACTTCCGAATGTGCTTCCACGAAGAACGGCGTGAACTTTGTGTCCAGCAGCTCCATCTCACCAAGAATCTCCACAGCATTATGATTCGTCTGCAGAATTACGGTGGATTCCTCGTCGGGCATTTCGTAGAGCAACAGGCTTCCTTTGACAATGAACTGCAGATATCTGCTTGGAGAAAAGGGGGTTGTCAGCAGCTCACCGGGTGAATAATGGAGCAGGAACAGCCGAGGGATCTCACCGCTGAACATGTCAGCTATTCCAAGCTGCCGTACATAGGAATTCAGCCGTTTTTCATCGTGAATTGTTTCCACAGTCTCCCTCCTGTCTGATATTTTGCTGAGGTTTCGTCCTGCTGTCATAATTAACGACAGAGTGCGGCCTCAGCTTCTTCAAAAAAATCTGTACAATCATAATACTATATTCTTGAATAAAGGGCAAGACTCCAAGAAATGATTCTTGAATGATCAGCATCATGTACCGAAACCGATCCAAGGGATTATACCGCTTTTCTCACAACGTATAAGGATACAATTAAATGTGTTTTTTCGTTTTTCTCTTCACAAACAGAGATGATTATGATATAATGAATAAACAATGATATACGGCGCAGTAATCGGATGAAAAGAAAGCGCCCATCAAAGAAAGGAATCTGAACGATGGCCAATCCTGTTGTAACAATTGAAATGGAAAACGGCGATATTATTAAAGCAGAGCTCTATCCTGAAATTGCTCCGAATACAGTGAACAACTTTATCTCCCTTGTCAGCAAGGGTTTCTATGACGGGGTTATTTTCCACCGTGTTATTCCCGGATTCATGATCCAGGGAGGCGACCCGAAAGGTCAGGGTATCGGCGGACCGGGTTACAGCATTCGGGGTGAATTCACTTCGAACGGATTCCGGAATGATCTGAAGCACGACCGCGGTGTTCTGTCTATGGCCCGTACCATGGCCCCAAACTCCGCAGGCAGCCAGTTTTTCATCATGCACGCAAATTCACCGCATCTGGATGGCCAGTACGCGGCTTTCGGCAAGGTGATTGAAGGAATCGAAGCGGTCGATACGATCGCCAGTGTTCGGACAGACTACAATGACAGGCCTCGCACGCCGCAGGTAATGAAGAGGGTAACGGTTGAGACTTTCGGTGTGGAGTATCCTGAACCTGAGAAAGTATAAGAAACTCCCGCTATGCGGGAGCATAATGGGGATGTAACGGTTTCGACGGGGGTACGGAGACAGAGATAGCGGGCGGATGGGCCTGGCATCCATAAAACGGGCAATTCTTTATAAATTAAAGAACAAAGATAATCTTCTCCTCGCTGCCTAAGCAGTGAGCGTCCCACCCGGGAGGACCACGGCTCGGGATGGGGCGTCGACAAGTGGTGAACGTGAATATGCTAAGCTTTGCGCATATCATGAATCATGAAGCTACTGAGCCTGAAAGCATGACGGCATGCGCTCGGGCGAGGGAATGCAAATTACCGTCTGCGCCCGGAGAAGTTTCTGCCAAAGTGCTTTCGGACAGGAGTTCAACTCTCCTCATCTCCACCAATGATTACGGCTACCCTGTAAGGGTAGCCGTTTTGCAGTTCAGGCTCGGCTTCCGGAAGAACAGCACATAGCAGCATGACTATCCTTCATTGAGAATCCTCAATACATCCATCGGACAGTCTGCAATCCCTATGTTGGGATACCTGGACATCTCTGCTGGATCTCCAAAGCCATAGCTGACGCCAATAAATGGAACGCCGGCTTCCTGCGCACCTTTCGCGTCGTACTCCGTATCGCCAACCATAACGCAATACATGGGATCATACCCGGTGTCAAGCACACAGGAACAGATCATATCCACTTTACCGAGCTTTCCTGCAAAATCAACTCCGTGAACCGCGTCGAATACAAAACCGAAATGATCGAGAATCTGTACAGCAAATTGCTGAGGCTTACTGGTTGCGACCATGATTCTTTTCCCTTCACTCCTCAGCAAATCACACAGATCGAAGATTCCGGCGTACGGGGTCGCAACAAGGAGTGCCCCGGCTCGATAATGCTCGCGGTAGGCTGCAGTCAGTTCATCTGCTTTGCCCCTGTCACAGCCATAACACCTCATAAAAGAATCTTGCAGCGGCGGCCCGATAAAGCTCAGAAGCTGGTCCTGAGAAAGCTGTGGATAACCCATCTTCCCCGCAGCATATTCCACGCTTTCAAGAATACCGGGGCTGGTGTCCAGCAGGGTGCCGTCGAGGTCAAATATAATACATCTGCTTCTCATTTTATCATGGCTTTCTCTTTTATAATACTTGAGGGGATATCTGTCGATTATTATACAGGAGACAGAAGTCCGCTTCAAGGGGCAGTTTCCCGGGGCGGTGCGGGGTCGGGGATGCAGATTCTGCATTCTTCCTGGTGCCTGCACAACAGGAAACACCGAACTGAGAACATGTCACGGTTCGGTGCAGTATCATATGAAGCTTCAGGCCCGCATCCCTGCGGAAGACTGTCAATATACCTTTCCGTCGACAGTGACGATCGTCAGGATGCCCCGCCGGAAAATGAACTCAGTCTCGTACTCGTCCATGTAGATCTCGTACAGATGGCTCGGCTCCAAATCCGTGCGGCGAAGCGGCGTACCAATCTGCCGGACACCGCGGCGTGCAGCTTCGGCTTTCAGCGCTTCGATCATACGGCGGTCTCCCTCCTTTCAACACGCTTCATACAGAAAAGCATTCTTTCAGATGAAGACAGTTTATCAGAATCGAAAACAAAATGCAACTATTCTAAAGAAAAAATTAACATATTTCAGATGATTTGTAATCTGTTTTGATGAAGAATGAATATTCGGTTTGAGACAGTAAAAATATACTTGAAAAACAGATATCCTCGATTTATAATTGCTCAGATAAGCTACTGTATCATTGTTATCCGGAGAAAAGAATTATGCCCGATCTATCATATGAAATCAACAGAAGACGCACGTTTGCGATTATCTCACACCCGGACGCAGGAAAAACAACCCTCACCGAAAAGCTTCTGCTCTACGGAGGTGCGATCCAGCTTGCCGGTTCGGTGAAAGGGAAAGCGTCGGCGCGGCATGCCGTATCAGACTGGATGGAACTGGAAAAGCAGAGAGGAATTTCTATCACTTCATCGGTCATGCAGTTTGAATATAACGGTTACTGCATCAATATCCTGGATACCCCTGGACATCAGGACTTCTCTGAGGATACCTATCGGACTCTGATGGCAGCGGATTCGGCCGTGATGGTCATCGATGCGGCCAAGGGTATCGAGCCTCAGACACGCAAGCTTTTCAAAATCTGCGCCATGCGGCATATCCCGATCTTTACCTTTATCAACAAGCTGGACCGGGAGGCACGGAGCCCCTATGACCTGTTGGAGGAGCTGGAGAAGGAGTTCGGTATCGGAACCTACCCGATGAACTGGCCGATCGGGTGCGGGAGAGAGTTCAAGGGGGTCTATGACCGTGAGAAGAGAGAGATTCTGGCATTTCAGGAATTTCATAGCGGCCAGAACAGAATATCCTCAGTGGAAGTTGAGCTCAGCGACACAGCACTGCTGGATGAACTGATTGGCCCACGTCTCCGGCAGACGCTGGAAGATGATGTGGAACTTGTGGACGGAGCAGGATATGAGTTTGATCTCGAAGCGGTGCGCTCGGGTCTGCTCAGCCCGGTTTTCTTTGGCTCGGCTCTCAACAACTTCGGCGTGGAGCGTTTTCTGCAGTGCTTTCTGGAGATGACTGTACCGCCGCTTCCCCGTGAGTCCGGAGGGGAACCGGTAGACCCTCTGACGAACGGATTCTCTGCGTTCGTGTTTAAGATTCAGGCAAACATGAACAAAGCCCACCGTGACAGGATCGCTTTCATGAGGATCTGTTCCGGACGCTTTGAGCGTGAGCGGGAATATTTCCATGTCCAGGAGGGAAAGGCACTGAGGCTCTCCCAGCCGCAGCAGCTGATGGCATCGGATCGTGCGATCATCGACGAGGCTTATGCCGGGGACATCATCGGTGTGTTTGACCCGGGTATCTTCAGCATCGGTGACACAGTCTGCGAAAAGAATGCCCAGATCCGCTATGCGGGAATCCCAAGCTTTGCACCGGAGCATTTTGCATCGGTGGAGCGAATAGATACCATGAAAAGAAAGCAGTTTGAGAAGGGGATTACCCAGATCGCCCAGGAAGGTGCCATCCAGATCTTCCATGAACCGCATACCGGCGTGGAAGAAGTGCTGGTCGGCGTGGTCGGCGTACTGCAGTTTGAGGTGCTGGAATACCGTCTGAAAACGGAATACGGTGTCGACGTTCGAAGGAGGACGCTGCCATATGAACAGATCCGATGGATCGCGAGCGAGCAGAGCGATATCGGTGCTCTGAATCTGACCAGTGACACCCGCTGGGTCCAGGACTTCCGCGGAAACAACCTGCTCCTGTTCACCTCCTCATGGTGTGTGGACTGGGCTCTGCAGAAAAACCCTGGTCTTGAACTGAGAGAATTCAACAGAAACGACTGACAGAACATACAGGAAAGGTGAGCACGAATGTCCGAACATAAAATCAGAATTGAGCTGTATCGTGACAAATCAATAGACGAACTGTCCAAAATCCTGTCGAATCCGGATGAGAAACCGGATACCGGCACAGCGGCGGCCGCTGTTGCGGCAATCGGTGCTGCATTTCTGTGCAGAAGCGCGGCGCTGGCATCTCGTGTGCCGGCAGAGCGAAGCGATTCGGAAAAGGATAGACTGGACTGGCTGGTACGAAACAGCGAGATCCTGCGCTCGTATATGGTAAAGCTTGCGGATGAGGATGTGCGTTGCCGCGGACCGCTGCGGAAAGCCCTGAAGGAGGGCGACGAAAGGACCATCGAAGCCGCTCGGCAGACTGCGGTCAGCATCTGCGCGGAAGTGATCCACATGGCGGGCGCCGGTCTGGACATTGCGATGGAGCTGGGATCTTATGCAGATGCAGAGATCGCAGCTCTGCTGCGGGAGAGTGCTGTGCTGATTCTTGCCGCGGCAGAGTGCTGTGTGCCCCATATCCTGTATATGGCCGGATACAGCAGTGACGACACCTATATCTATGTGACCAGAAGAGAAAATGAGCTGAATCTGACTGAACTGCGGAACAAGCACAGTCAGCTGCTGGAGATTCTGTCCGGCCGCTGAGAGTATAAAAGCGATAAGACTTGCGTTTTTTAACGTTTTGCTCTATAATAACTAAGTTTCTGTATTTGAAGATGACTGGGAGTGCCTGATGGATACCATATCGAATCTGCTTTCAACTGCGGTCAGCTACATCAGGACGATCGGAGTTGCTGATGCTCTTGATATCCTGATCGTAGCATGGCTCCTTTACAAAGGCGTACTGTTTGTACGCAGAACCAATTCGAGAAACGTCGCCCGGGGGATTTTCCTGCTGGTTCTTCTGTTTGTGTTTTCCTACGTCTTCGGCCTCAAGATGATCAACTACCTGATGCGGAAGACAATGGAACTGGGTCTGATCGCGGTCGTGATCCTGTTTCAGCCTGAACTGAGAAGGGTTCTGGAGCGAGTTGGAAGCAGTATTACCAGCAACCGCAGCCTGTCAACTCCTGTCCTGGAGACAGCTATTACCCAGACAGTACAGGCCTGCGGAGAGATGTCAGATTCCAGAACCGGGGCCCTGATCATCTTTGAGAGGGGTATGGATCTGGGCTATGTCATCAACAACGGCGGTACGATCATCAATGCTGACGTTACGGCGGAACTGATCAAGAATCTGTTCTACAACAAAGCGCCGCTTCATGACGGCGCTGTGATCATACGGGATGGAAGAATTGCAGCTGCAGGATGTGTTCTGCCTCTGACAAACAGCCAGAGCCTCAGCAAGGAGCTCGGCATGCGGCATCGTGCAGGCATCGGCCTGAGCGAACAATCTGATGCCGTGGTGATTATCGTCTCAGAGGAGACAGGTGCCATCTCTATGGCGATTGACGGAATGCTGAAGCGGCACCTGAATCCGGCGGCGCTGACGGAACTCCTCCACAGCGAGCTGATCATGGATCAGGATGACAGTACAAGGCGGATCAGGTTTATGGAACAGATCCGAAAGTTTCTGAACATAAAAAGAGAACGAGATGGAAAAGCGTAAACTGAGAAAATCGATACTGGACAGCCGGATCTTCTGGATGATCGTCTCACTGCTGGGTTCGCTTGCAATCTGGACATATGTCATCAGCACAGAGAATTCCGACGTGACACAGATTTTTCGCGGGGTACAGGTGGAGATCGTCGGAGAGGATACCCTGCGCAGCGCGAAGAACCTGATCGTCACGGATGTGGATACCAGCTCCGTGCGGGTAGAGATCAACGGGCCCCGAAGGATTGTGGACGCACTGAACTCCGAGGACCTGATCGCCCAGGTGGATGTCAGCAAGCTGACACGCGCCGCCTACGCTTCCATGAAGTACAAGATCATCTATCCGAACAATGTAGACACACGGAATGTCACGGAAGTCCGCTACAGTCCGGAGACGGTGAACTTCACCGTGTCTATGATGAATACCGTAACGGTTCCCGTACGAGGCGCATATGAGGGCAGTGTGGCAGCGGGATTCACCGCCGAGGCCCCGGTGTTTGAACCGTCGACAGTTACGGTTTCCGGCCCGGAGGCATATCTGAAGGATGTCGCGTATGCCTGGGTTGGTTTCGGCACAGGTGTTACTGCAGAGAGCAGCTATCAGACGGATACGCCTTTTATCCTTATGGACAGCGAAGGTAATGCCGTGAATACCGAGTATCTGACACCGGCTCTTGATACAGTGTCGGCAACACTGCCGATCATGGAGATGAAGAACATCCCGCTGGCTGTGGAACTGATCGAAGGAAGCGGCGCGACAACTGCCAACACAAAAGTCACAATCACACCGGACCGGATCACATTGGCCGGAGATTCGGCGATTCTCGCCGGAATGAACCGCATTGTCCTGAGCACCATCAGTCTCAGCGATTTCAGAAGCAGCTTCTCCGAGACCTATACGATACCCTTTGACAACAGTCTCAGGAACCTCTCCGGCATCACGGAGGCTAAGGTTGACATTGAGATCGTCGGCCTCTCAACAGCGGTCTACACTGTGAAGAATCTCTCGATGATCAACATTCCGGACGGAATGGAGGCTGACATCGTGAGTGAGAGTATCGACGTAGAGATCCGGGGTACGGAGGAACAGCTGGAAGCGCTGAAGGCGGAGAGCATCCGCGCGGTTGCGGATCTGACTGATTACAAGGGCTCGACCGGAACCTTTATGCCGACGGTCAAGATCTATGTTGACGGATTTACCGATGTGGGACCGGTAGGAAGCTATACCGTACCGGTAGAAATTCGTGAAGCCAGGGTGGTGGAGCATCTGCCGGAGGTACACGCATGACACAGAATGCAACTGTGACAAGAATTCTGCCGGATGGCATGGCTGAAGTTGTTGTGGCCCGTACCACTGCCTGCGGTGGAAGCTGCGGCAGCTGTGAAGCCTGCGTCTTTCAACCGGAGCTGAAAGCAATCGCCAGAAACAGGATCCAGGCAAAACCGGGGCAGAGAGTTGTAATCTCCAGCCGCAACTCCAAAGTCTTTGCAGCGGCGTTCCTGGTCTATATTGTACCGCTCCTGTTTTTTATTGCAGGTTATGTGGCGGCAAGCCTGCTGGGCGCTTCGGAGGGTGTTTCCATACTGCTGAGCTTTGTATGTCTCTGTATCTCTTCGTTTCTGTTGGTACGCTCACAGAAAAAAACCTCTGCTGACAGACAGATTCAGTTTGAAATCATCTCATGACGCAGGCAAATGTAATATCCTGACGGGAGGGGCAGTATTTGATAAGAAGCATGACCGGATTCGGCAGCGCAAAGGGAACGGCTGCCGGTCTGCCAATCAGTATTGAGATCCGAAGTGTCAACAACCGATATCTCGACATCGGGGTGAAGCTCCCAAGAGGCTTCCTGTTTGCCGAGGATCGAGTGAAGAACGTGATTCAGAACAGGGTTGCGCGCGGCAAGCTGGACGTATACATCAGCATAGACAGTGCCGGCAGTGAGCAGACCCATATCCGGGTAAACGAGACTCTTGCAGCCTCATATCGTGAGGCGATCTTTGAAATCGGATCCAGATTTGATCTGCCGCTGAATCTGAGCGCCTTGGATCTTGCGCGGTTTCCTGATGTGATGACACCGGAGAAGGAGGAGACTGATCAGGATCGCTTCGCTGAGGAACTGGAGAGCCTTCTGGAAGCTGCACTCACAGACTTCAACAGTATGCGTGGCCGTGAGGGCGAACGGCTGAAGCAGGATCTGCTCAGCAAGGTGAACGGGATCGAGAAACTGGTTGACCGGATCGAGGAGAGAGCTCCGGAGACGCTCAAAGGCTATCGGGAACGGCTGGAAAACCGAATGCGTGAAGTACTGTCTGAACCCGGTATTGCACAGGAACGCATCCTGGCTGAGGCTGCGATCTTTGCCGACCGTGTGGCAACCGATGAAGAGCTCGTGCGTCTGAAAAGTCATATTTCTCAGTTCCGACTGATGATGGAACAGGGGTCTCCAATCGGGAGAAAACTGGACTTTCTGATCCAGGAGTTTAACCGCGAGGCCAATACAACCGGCTCAAAATGTCAGGATTCGGAGATTGCCTATCTGGTGGTGGATCTCAAATCCGAGATTGAAAAGATCAGAGAGCAGGTGCAGAATCTGGAATGACATCACTGCTGCCCATCGGTTTCGGTAATTATGTTGCGGAGGATAAGATCCTCTCCGTTCTGAGTCCGGATTCCGCACCAATCAAACGCCTTATGTCAGACGGCAGGGAACGCGGCCTGCTGGTAGACGCATCCTTCGGCCGCAGTACGAAGGCAATTCTGCTTCTGACAAGCGGCCATATGATTCTGTCAGCATTGAGCCCGGAGGAACTTGCGAAGAAGATGGACCGCGGAAAGGATGCCTGACTTGAAAAAGAGTGGAAAACTGATTGTGCTCTCCGGCCCTTCCGGCGTCGGAAAGAGTACAGTGGTGGCAAAAGCCATGGAGGCGAGGGATGATCTCTGTTTCTCCGTCTCCGTCACCACGCGGCTGCCGCGCCCGGGCGAGACAGACGGTAAAGATTACTTTTTTATCTCCAGGGAACGTTTTGACCAGATGGTTGAGAACGGAGAACTCCTGGAACACGCTACCTATGTTTCAAACTGCTACGGCACGCCGCGGCAATATGTAAAGCAGCAGCTTGAAAACGGCATGAATGTCATTCTGGATATTGAGATTCAGGGAGCAAGACAGGTCGACGAGAAAATGCCGGAAGCACTGAAGATTTTTATTGCACCCCCATCTATGGCAGAGTTGCGCAGACGTCTCTCTGCGCGGGGGACGGAAAACTCCGAGACTGTTGAAAAGCGGATCAACCGCGCCAGACAGGAGCTTCTTGAAGCCGATTTTTATGACTATCTGATCGTCAATGATGATCTGGAGTGCGCCGCGCAGGAATTTCAGGCGATTCTGACGGCGGAGGGCTGCCGTTTTGATCCGGAATATGCCAGACATCTTGCTGGCGAATCGGAAATCTGCCGCTGATGCAAGATCAGATTATTACTATAAAAAACTCAGAAAACGAAAGGACATTGGTATTATGATGCTGTATCCTCCGGTTGCAGAACTTGTTGAGAAGATCGGCAGCCGTTATCAACTGGTTAACCTTGTCGCACGCCGTGCACGTGATATTTCGGCGGAAGCGGAGCAGGAGCACTTCTCTCCGGAAAAAAAGCCGGTATCTACGGCGATTGACGAAGTCTATACCGGAAAACTTACCATAGAAAGATAGCAGGGGCATGGTTGCAAAGCTCGCACTTGCAGCGGCAACCTATGCCATTGACCAACCCTATGACTACCTTGTCCCGGCTGAGCTGGTGAGAACCATCCGGGTTGGTATGCGTGTGTTGGTTCCTTTCTCGAGAGGGAATCGGGTCACAGAGGGAGTCGTCCTGTCTCTGCAGGAGGAGAGTGACTATCCGAACTGCAAGGAGATTCTCCGACCGGCAGATGAGGAGGTCCTGCTCTCCGAAAAACAACTTCAACTGTCTTTCTTCATGCGAGAGAGGTACTTCTGCACCGTCTATGAAGCGCTGCACTCGATGATCCCGGCCGGATACTGGTTCGGGAAAAACGGAAGGCGCAGAGTGCATGACCAATTCCAGGAAATGGCAAGGCTCAAGGCGCCTGCAGACGAAGCTCTGTCATGGGCGGAAAACCGACGTGCACGCTCGCCGAAGCAGGCCGAGATCATCGAACTCCTTGCAAGCTTTGAAACACTTCCCGTAAGAGACCTGCTTCATTATACGGCATCCGGGAGACAGACTTTGAAACGGCTTGAGGAACTGGACCTGGTCGAATTCTACACTCTGGAGATCTACCGTCGTCCGGATCAGGGACAAAGCGAGGCAGCAGAACTCCCAACCCTGAACGCGGAACAGAAGGCAGTTCTCGAAGAGATCCGCATGAATCTGAAATCGGGAAAGCCTGGACTTCTGCAGGGCGTTACCGGCAGCGGAAAAACCAGCATATATGCCCATCTGATTGCTGATACGCTGGCATCGGGACGGAGTGCGATCCTGCTGGTGCCGGAGATCGCTCTGACACCTCAGATCATGCAGAGCTTTGTATCGTGGTTCGGGGATCTTGTTGCTATGCAGCACAGCGGTCTGTCTGCAGGGGAGCGCTATGATGAGTGGAAGCGTATTCACCGCGGAAAAGCCAGGCTTGTGCTTGGCACCAGAAGTGCTGTCTTTGCTCCGGCCGCTGACCTGGGCCTGATTATTCTGGATGAGGAGCAGGAGGACAGCTACCGTTCTGAATCCAGCCCGAGATATCATGCGAGAGAGATCGCGCGATATCGCTGTCTGCAGGAAGACGCTTTTCTGCTTCTGGGATCGGCGACACCGGAGCTCAGAAGCAGATATCTGGCCGAACAGGGAGCATATTCCTTTTATCGGCTCAGTTCCCGCTATAACTGTCAGCCGCTCCCGCCGGTTCGGATTATCGATATGAAGAAGGAACTGGAGCAGGGAAACGGCTCGGACATCAGCAGAGAACTGCGGAATGCTATTCTCGAACGGATCGATCGGGGTGAACAGAGCATTCTGTTTCTTAACCGCCGCGGAACCAATAAGCTTGTCACCTGTTCCGGCTGCGGGTTTGTATACCACTGTCCGCACTGCAGTGTCTCGATGACCTGGCATGCCGGAAGGCGCAGACTGATCTGTCACTACTGTGGGACCAGTGTGCCTCTGGAGCATCGCTGCCCCTCCTGTGGCGGAGAGCTTTGCTTTGTCGGCGCCGGTACTCAGAAGATCGAACAGGAACTGAAAGAGATCTTTCCAGAAACAGAGGTTCTGCGGGTTGATGCAGACAGTGTGGCACCTGTTGGTTCGCACAGGGAACTGTTCCGCCGCTTTTCCGATGAGAGGATCCCGATCATGGTCGGTACCCAGATGATCGCAAAGGGACTCAATTTTGACCGAGTGACACTCGTCGGGATCCTGTCGGCAGATCAGAGCCTTTACAGCAATGATTATCGTGCCGGAGAGAGAAGTTTTTCCCTGTTCACCCAGGTGATCGGACGTTGCGGCAGGGCAGAGCGACCGGGTGAGGCATTCATCCAGACTTTTACACCGGGCAGCGAGATCATAGGTTATGCGGCAAAACAGGATTATGAATCCTTCTATCGCTCCGAACTCAGCTTGCGTCAGATCCAGAACTCACCCCCTTTTCGGGACTGGACGGCATTCACTGCCGTTGGGAAAGAGGAAGAGAAACTGATCCGCGTTCTTCAGCAATGCCGTGCCAGGCTGGAGCAGCTGATGGCGACGGAGGGGGCACAGATCTTCGGACCGGTGCCTTTGACGGTAGTCCGGGTGAATGACCGATTCCGCTACAGAATACAGATCTCATGTACGATGACGAAGAAGATCCGTCTGATCCTTGCATCTTTGCTCCGGGAATGCGCCAAAGACAGCAGTATGCGGGGAATCCGCTTTTACATTGAAAATGACCCGGGAGACTGAACCCGGGAAGGAGTAAAAAATGGCCCTGAGAAACATCTTGACAGAAGAAGAGAGCTCGCTCTATAAAAAATGTCGCACAGTGACAGATTTTAATCCGCGTCTGCATCAGCTTCTCGATGATATGCGCGAGACGCTGGTACAGGCAGATGGTGTCGGACTTGCAGCACCGCAGGTCGGTGTTCTGCGTCGTGCTGCTCTGGTTTTGGAGACAAACGTCCCTGAAGGCGAGGAGCCCTATATCATCGAGCTGATCAACCCGGTAATCCTTGAACAGGAAGGGGAACAGCACGAGGCGGAGGGATGCCTCAGTGTACCGGGCAAATACGGCATTGTCAGGCGTCCGGAACGGGTGAGACTCAGGGCACAGGACCGAAACGGCGAATCTTTTGAGGTCGAAGGAACAGGACTTACCGCCAGATGCTTCTGCCACGAGCTGGACCACCTGGAGGGAATCGTGTTTACCTCTCAGGCGGAACGTATGCTAACCGAAGAAGAATTGGCGGAGATGAACGGAGAGGACTGAAGAAGATGCGGATTGTCTTCATGGGAACGCCGGATTTTGCAGCAGCCTCTCTGGAGCAACTGGTTCAGGACGGCTTTGATGTCTGTGCAGTGTACACCCGTCCGGACAAGCCGAAGGGGCGGGGCATGGCCCTCAGTGTCTCTCCGGTAAAGGAATTGGCGCTGAAGCTTGAGATCCCGGTCTTCCAGCCGCAGACAATGAAAACCGGAGAGGAAGCGGAGCGTATCCGATCTTTTGCGGCCGATGCAATCGCTGTTGTTGCCTACGGTATGCTCCTTCCGGACAGCGTAATCTCAGCGACACGCTGCGGTGCAATAAACTTGCATGGTTCTGTCCTTCCCAAATACCGCGGCGCTGCACCGATCCAGTGGGCAGTGCTGAACGGGGACCGGGTTACCGGGCTGAGCACATTCTATCTGTGTTCCGAGATGGACGCGGGGGATCTGATCTATACAGAAGAGACGGAAATCGGCGAGTTTGAGACATCCGGAGAACTCTTTGACCGGATGAAGATACAGGGCGCGGCACTGCTTTCCCGAACACTTCAGGATATTGACTGCGGAATTGCGCCGAGAACGCCGCAGAACCACAGCCTGGCAACGAAGGTTCCGAGACTGGATAAGTCGCTTTCTCCGATTGACTGGAAAAAATCACCGAGACAGATCGTAAAGCAGATCTGCGGACTGCAGCCGTGGCCGGTGGCGACCATGGAATTGCAGGGAGCCCTCTTGAAGGTCTTTTCTGCCCAATACACAGACACCGAAACGGACGCAGAGCCGGGTACCGTTGTAGGAGCAGGTGCCGCCGGAATTGAAATTGCCTGCGGAGGGGGAAAAACTCTTTTGATCACAGAGGTACAGGCCCCAGGAAAGAAATGTATGCCGGCGGGGGATTATCTCCGCGGACATCCGATCAGGCTGTGATCTCTCAGGCACGGACTGCGGCGCTGCGCAAACTGACCGGAAAGACAGCAGATCTTCAGCAGATGAAGGCGGCGGATCGCCGGCTTGCGGAGAGAATTGTCGCCCAGGTACAGCAGAACGGACGTTTTCTGGATGCATGCCTGCAGGAATATGCAGAGACTCCGCTTTCACGGCTTCGTCCGGACGTGCTAACAATTCTGCGGCTCTCTGCCGCACAGCTGCTGTTTTTTGAGCGGGTTCCGGCTTCGGCAGCGGTTAATGACGCTGTTGCAATGTGCCGCAGGAACAAAGCTCCATATGCAGCAGGCTTTGTAAATGCTGTTCTTCGACGGGTTGCAGCAGACAGAGACAGGCTCCTCAGTGCAGACAGAGAGCCGGCGGTACGCTACAGTCATCCGGACTGGCTGGCCGATCTGCTACGGGAACAGTTTGACGAAGAGACAATGCTCGGCTTTATGAAGGCGAATCAGGAGATTCCATCCCTGTGCCTTCAGGTCAATACGCTTCGCATTCCTTTTCAGGACTATCTCCGGAAGATATCGGATCAAGGGATTATTATCCGCTCGGTCAATGAACCGCATGCTTCTCTCAGAACAGACAGCATCCCCGTAGAAAGTCTGCCCGGATACCATGAGGGACTGTTCTATATACAGGACGACGCTGCCCGTATGGCAGTGAAACTTGCCCTCGTCGGACAGGGGCAGAAAGTCCTGGATGCATGTGCAGCCCCGGGCGGAAAGAGCATGGCGGCCGCACTGGATGGCGCAGAGCAGATTACAGCCTGCGATATCAGCACTGTCCGTCTGAAACGGTGCAGAGAGAACTTCTCGCGTCTTAGCCTGAAAATCCCGACCTGCTGCGCAGATGCAGCGGAGTTCCGGGCCGAGTGGGAGAGGGCCTTCGATGTTGTACTTGCGGACGTGCCCTGCTCCGGGACGGGCATTATCAGAAAGCAGCCGGAGATCAGGACAAAGAGCCGAGAAGATATGGAGAGCCTGCTGCCGGTTCAGAGCGGGATTCTGAACAATCTCTCCCGATATGTCAGGCCAGGCGGAATATTGCTGTATTCGACCTGCTCTGTTCTGAAAAACGAGGATGAGTGCCAGACAGCCGCCTTTCTTCGCAGCCATCCAGAATTTATGCTGGAAGAGGAGTTCCGCTCATGGCCTCAATACTCCGGAAATGACGGCTTTTATGCAGCCAGAATCAGAAAACAATGACAGATCTACTCTCGCTTAAAACGGAAGAACTTCAGGAACAGATGAAGACTTTCGGCTGGCCTGCTTACCGTGCAAATCAGGTACAGGGGTGGCTGCAGAAGGGCTGCAGGGATTTCTTCAGCATGAAGAACCTTCCCCAAAGTCTTCAGGAGGAGCTCAGTCAGCACTACAGACTGCACAGACCGGCCGTCCTCCGGCATCAGGTTTCACAGGAGGACGGTACAGAAAAGTTCCTTTGGGGACTCTATGATGGGAACTCTGTGGAGACAGTCCTGATGCGTTACCGTTACGGAAACTCTGTCTGTATCTCCAGCCAGGTCGGCTGCCGCCAAGGCTGTGCTTTCTGCGCGTCCACGATTGGCGGACTTGTAAGATCATTGTCAGCCGGCGAAATGCTGGACGAGGTCCTGTTCACAGAGCTTGAATCTGCTGCCAAAGTCTCAAATATAGTCCTGATGGGAATTGGAGAACCCCTGGACAATCTTGACGGTGTCCTTCGTTTCCTGTATCTTGTGAATCGGCCGGATGGACGAAATATCGGCATGAGACACATTACAATCTCCACCTGCGGACTGCCGGAGGGAATCCGTGCACTGGCGGAAGAGAATCTGCAGCTTACGCTCTCCCTGTCTTTGCATGCTCCGGATGATGAAACACGTTCGCGTATCATGCCATCCAACCGCGGAGTAGAAACAGTCCTCACTGCATGCGAGGCTTACTACCGAAAGACCGGCCGCAGGATCTCCTTTGAGTATGCCATGATCGATGGTATAAATGACTCGGAAGCGCAGGCAGATCTTCTTGCCCGACATGCAAAGCGGATCGGAGCACATGTCAATCTGATCCCGCTGAATTATGTCGAGGAGAGAACGCTGAAGCCATCACCTGCGAAGCGGATACAAAGTTTTCAGAAGAGACTGGAGCAGCAAGGTGTAAATGTGACCTTGCGCCGGAGACTTGGGAGCGATATTGATGCTTCCTGCGGGCAGCTTCGCCGAAAATACACAAAGAGGGAAAAAGCATGACCTGCTTTGGATTGAGCGACAGGGGAAAAGTGAGACAGGAGAACCAGGACAGCTTTCTCATTGAAGACTGTGAGAAGGCAGCCTGCTCTATTCTCGCCCTCTGTGATGGCATGGGCGGTGCAAATGCAGGAGGACTTGCAAGTCAGCTCTCAGCGAAAGCCTTTGTGAATCATATCTACCGCCGGCTGTCCGCTCATCCAATGAGATTTACAGATTATCCGATGCTCCTGCGGGAAGCCTGCGACGAGGCCAATGGTGTGGCATATACCTATTCCCAGTTCGGCGAGGAGTATATAGGGATGGGGACCACGCTTGTCGGCGCGGTGCTGCGCCGCAACGGTACGGGATATCTCCTGAACGTAGGAGACAGCCGGGCGTATCTGCTGCATCGTAAAACCCTCACGCAGATTACAAAAGACCATTCGCTGGTGGAAGAGCTGGTGGAGGCGGGAATTATCACAAGGGAGCAGGCTTTTCACCATCCTCAGCGTAATGTGATTACCCGTGCGCTCGGTTCAGAAGCAACGGTGGAGGGAGATGTATATCGGGTTAATCTGGTGCAGGGTGACTGGCTGCTGCTTTGTACGGACGGACTTTCGGGCGTGGTGCCGGAAGAGGAGATTGCCGCAGTACTCTCTGACTCTCAGAGCGCTGAGGATGCCTGCCGGGATCTGATGGATCTGGCGCTTTCCCGAGGGGCACCGGACAATGTGACAATGATTGTATGGAAAAGATAAACGAACTGCAGGATGAGGTCTCTGTCGGCGAACGCCGGCGAATGAACAGCTGGCTTGGGCAGATGCTGGATGACCGGTACGAGATCATCTCACTGGTCGGGTACGGCGGGATGGCCTATGTTTACAGGGCAATCGACCACAGACTGAATCGCTCCGTAGCTGTGAAGATGATGAGAGAAAACGCATCGGCAGACGAATCGGTGCGGAGCCGCTTTGCTGCGGAATCTCATGCGGTCGCGATGCTGTCGCACCCCAATATCGTTGCTGTCTATGATGTGAGCCATCATGAGGATCTGGAATATATCGTCATGGAGCTCATTGACGGGGTAACACTTCTCCAGTATATGGAGAAAAAAGGGGCATTGCCGTGGAATGAAGCACTGCATTTTGCACGTCAGATCGCCAAGGCCCTTTCCCATGCGCACAGCAGGGGGATTATCCACCGGGACATCAAACCGCATAACATCATGCTGCTTCGGGATGGAACAGCCAAGGTTGCGGATTTTGGTATAGCGGCCCTGGAGAGCGAGGTACAGGAAACCAACGGAGAAGCGGTCGGATCCATCCATTATATTGCACCGGAGCAGGCAAGAGGCGAACTCCCTGACCCCAGGAGCGATATTTATTCGCTGGGTGTCGTCATGTTTGAGATGTTTACTGGCCGAAAGCCTTATCTGGGTGACAGCATCCGCGAAATTGCCATCAAGCATATGAATGCCGAACCGCCGTCCATGATCGGACTGAATCCGGAGCTCCCTCCCGAGCTGGAACGGATTACCCGGAAAGCCATGTGTGCGGATATCAGCCAAAGATATCAGTCGGCGGAAGAACTGATTCGGGATATCGATGCGTTCCTCGAAGACCGTGAAAGTGTTTCGCCATCGAACACCGGGCAGCCTGCAGAAGTGCCGGATCCGGAGGAAGAACAGGAATACCGGCGTATACGGCATCTGCGCAATCGGGTTTCTTCCCGCGTTTCGTGGCTCGGCGGGTGTGCGGTACTGCTGATCTGCGGAATCAGTCTGGGGGTGTTTCTGTATAACTTCTGGCTTCGGGATCTGTTTTCGCCTGCGGTCCGGGTTACACTTCCCGACTTTGTCGGGCAGAACTATGATTCAGTCTACGCTGAATACAGAGGATCCTATCAGTTCAATGTCGTCTATCTTGTTGACATATCTTCTGCACCTGGGACAATCCTCTCTCAGTCACCGCATCCCGGGCGAAGTATCATGGTAACGCCGGAAGGGGTCGAAGTAAAGCTCTCCGTAGCGACGGGGGATACGGTTACCGTGGTTCCCGATGTCAGCAACATGGACTACAGATCAGCTACGGCTGTTCTTCGACAGTACGGTCTGTATATCGAAGTGGTCAACACCGCGTCTGAGAGTGTGGAGCGGGACCGCGTTGTTCGAACCGAGCCCGCGGCCGGACTTGAAGTGACAACTGCTTCGCTGGTCTATGTGTATGTGAGCTGCGGCACCCAACTCAACTACCGTACCGTACCGAATCTGATCGGACTCTCTGAGGAAGCGGCCATCTCACAGATCGAGAACAACGGGTTCAGCTACGGTTGGAGTCAGCGGGAGCATTCCGATCTCGCTGCCGGCACAGTCATCGGCCAGAGCCTTGCGGCCTTCAACACTGCCGAGGAGCACAGTATGATCTATCTGACTGTTTCAAGTGGTCCGGAACTGTGAGAGTGGGGGAAAATGTCGGCCTGCTCATCCGGGCTGTGAGCAGCTTTTATTATGTGGATACCGGAGATGGGATTCTGCCATGCCGCGCACGGGGCCGTCTGCGACTCGATGGCACAGACCCTCTTCCGGGCGACAGAGTCTTTTGGCAGCCTGACTCTGACCACGAAGGATACGGTATTCTGCTCTCTATCCTTCCGCGGCACAACTGCTTTGTACGGCCTGCTGCTGCAAATCTCGACCGAATCGTTTTTGTGGCTTCAGAGGCCAGGCCGCGTACGGAGCCATACCTGATTGACAGCCTCAGCGCCGTGGCAGTACGGGCAGAATGTAAATTTCTGCTCTGCCTGAACAAAGCAGATCTGGATCCGGCAGATAAGCTGTACACTGTCTACGAGACAGCCGGGATCGAGGTCCTGCGAACCAGTGCGGAGACGGGGAGCGGGCTTGCGGAGCTTCGAGACCGCCTTAAAGGGCAGATTTCCGTGTTTACCGGAAACTCCGGTGTCGGAAAGACAAGTCTTTTGAACCGGCTTCTCCCGGGACTGGAGTCTCCCACCGCTGCTGTCAGTGAAAAGCATGGCCGCGGCAGGCATACTACCCGACATACGGAGCTATATCGTCTGCCGGATGGCGGCTGGGTGGCCGATTCACCCGGATTTGCTGCGCTCGAACTGAAACTCCTTGGAGATTTCAGCCTGGATAATCTGTCAGACTGTTTTCCGGAGTTTCCGAAGAAACAATGCCGCTTCCCTGACTGCCGACACAACAGAGAGCCGTCCTGTGCGGTAAGAGATGCCGTCTGTTCAGGTGCCATAGCCGAAACACGATACCGATCTTATCTACGCATGCTGAATGAGATAAAAAACTGAAGGGAGAACAAATATGTCCGGACATTCAAAATGGCATAACATCCAGAAAACAAAGGGTGCAGCCGATGCAAAGCGCGCACAGGCTTTCACCAAAATCGCCCGTGAGATGATTGTCGCTGTAAAAGAAGGCGGAAGCGGTGACCCAAGAAGCAATTCCCGGCTCGCAGCTGTTATCGCAAAAGCCAAGGCAGCCAACATGCCCAACGACAACATTAAACGTACGATTGACAAAGCACTGGGCTCCGGCAACACGGAGAACTATGAGAAGATCGTCTATGAAGGCTACGGACCCTCAGGCGTCGCGGTAATTGTCGAGACCATGACCGACAACCGTAATCGCACCGCCGGAGAGATGCGGCACTATTTTGACAAATACGGCGGCAACATGGGGCCGGCGAACTGTGTCTCGTGGTCTTTCGAAAAGAAAGGCGTCATTGTGATCGACAATGAGGATGAGGAACTGGACGAGGATACCGTCATGATGGATGCTTTGGATGCAGGTGCTGCTGACTTTGAAGCCGATGGTGAGGTGATGACGGTCTATACAGAAGTTGATGACGTCGCCTCTGTGGCTGAAGCGCTGACCTCCAAGGGATACAGCCTGCTGTCTGCTCAGGTTGAGATGCTTCCACAGAACGGAACAGTGAAACTTACAAATGAGGATGACGTCAAAAATATGCAGAAGATGCTGGACATGTTCGAGGACAATGATGATGTCCAGAATGTCTGGCACAACTGGGAAGACGCGGAGTAAGAAATTTGAATTCTCTGAGAGATAATCCTTGAGAATAGCGCTTTTTTGCGTTATCAATGGATTTTTGCTCAATTTTTGTTTCTGATTTGTTGACTGACTAATTTCGATTCTGTGCAGTTTGTGCAATTTCTGTGCAGTTTGTGCAGTTTTTAGACCTTTATGACGAGGCAAAGATTGTGTGTTAAGAACAGCCAATAATCAAAAAACTGTATCTGGAAATGTTTTACAGGTCTGATTCCACGGAACCAGGCCTGCAAAACTGATAATTATTGGCATAAAGTAAAAATTAACAGATAATTTGCTTGATAGTTTCGTTCCCGAGATTCAATATTTTCGGTTGACATATTTCCACGATTATTTATAATTTCTATTGAATTTACACCAATATTTCTTTGCTATTCCGACTCTCTTAAGTTGGGTTGTTTAATCCAATGGATTCTTTCTATTCTTCTTTTGCAGAGAATGCGGTTACGATGAATAGGAGTATTTGAGCAAGCATGTCGAAGAAAAAGCTTAACCCGAGGAGAATTCCGCTTCCAAAGTCGGAAGTTAATAAGGATAAAATCGTTCAAGAAGCTATGAAAGATGACATGTATCATGCTTGGCTTCTAGTCGCTACAGCTCTCGTAGATCTTGAATTTGCAAGACCAGAAGAAATACAAAGCCTTTGCGATCAGGTGAATCTGTTTGCCAAAAAAGATGCGACCGATGATGCGATGGATAGAGCTGATAAACTAATGGGAATCGGACCTAAGCCGCGCCTGAACATTAAGCGAGTTACTTCTCCGATAGAATTGAAGAAATTCAAGAAGAAAGTTGGACGCATTGCCCTTCACACTTCACTAGCGGTAATCTGTTTGGGGCTGGAGAGCACTGGCAAGTTTGGAAACGATGATCTTCATCGTATTTTTTTGAGTGCAGATTTGACACAGGCGGAGATAGATGACGGCAGCGAAAGCTATTCTATTCTTGAAAAGCAACTCTTGAACAAAATGGTCTCGATTGAGCTGGATGCAGAAATGTGAAGAGTTGATAAGAAGCAATATAGCGATGAATGGGTTTTGATTGGAGAGTTCATAGATGAAGATTCATTTTATTCAGCAGGATCCATGGGTGCTTCCAGGCGAATATCTTTCCTGGGCGGATCGGCATGGATATGAAACATCTTATACAAGATGCTGGCAATATGAAACCGTTCCTGATCATACGGAAGCAGAGATTCTCGTTATCCTCGGCGGGTATCAATGTCCGGCAACAACAAAAGAGGAATGTGATTACTTCGATGCCGAAGCAGAGAAAGAGCTCATTCGAAACAGCGTTGCAGAAGGCAAAATAGTCATTGGGGTATGCCTTGGAGCTCAACTACTCGGAGAGGCACTTGGAGCGTCATATTCGCACAGCCCGGAGCGCGAGGTTGGTCCAGTAGAAGCCAGACTTACGAAAATCGGAAGAGCCGATCCATTCTTTACAGCCTTCCCGGATGTGTTTCTCGCAGGTGAATGGCACAATGATATGCCCGGGCTTACAGCCGATTGCGCAGTTATTGCGGAGAGTGACGGCTGCCCGCGGCAGGTCGTCCGATATGGAAAGTATGTGTATGGATTTCAGACACATATGGAGTTCACCCATGAGATTATTGAGGCTGGACTTGAAGATGCAAGCGAGAGCTTAAAAACAGGTGGACGCTTCGTTCAGTCTGCAGAAGAGCTTCTGGCTTTTGATTACACAGAAATGAACGCGCTGCTCTCATCCTTCCTGGATGCCATGATCAAAGAATATAAGAGCGAGAACGCCAAAGGCGACTGCGGGCAGCGAAAATGACGACCAATAACGTAAAGAGTCTGTCATCAATAGCTGACGCAATCCCTATATGGAGTTCACTGACGCAGGATCAGCAGAGAAAACTACTGGGGACAGCACGAGAGCAAAGATTTCTCAAGGGAACGGTCGTTCATGAAGGCGGATTGGAATGTACCGGACTGCTTGTGGTGAGAACCGGGCAATTGAGGGCGTTCATTACTTCAGCCGACGGGAGAGAGATCAGTCTTTACCGGCTTCTGGAGAGAGATATCTGCCTCTTCTCAGCTGCCTGTATGATACGCTCAATCCGCTTCAATATATCCATTGAAGCGGAAAATGATACGGATCTCTGGATTGTTCCGGCCGAAATCTATCAGGAAGTCATGAAGAAGTCTGTTCAGCTGGCAAATTTCACAAATGAACTGATGGCGGAACGCATGTCAGATGTCATGTGGCTGATGGAGCAGATTCTTTGGGAAAGCATGGACAGAAGGCTGGCGGAATACCTTCTTGAACAGAGCAGTCTCCAAGGCACAACGCAGATAACGACTACGCATGAACAGATTGCGAGAGACCTTGGAACCGCCCGAGAAGTTGTGACTCGTATGCTGAAGTATTTCAAGAGTGAAGGCCTGATTGCCCTGTCCAGAGGAAAAATTGAGATTCTGGACGAGCGCGCACTGGACGCACGCTGATCATAACGTGAAAACGCCTGGGGTTATGTACCTCAGACGTTTTTGCATTTACAGCATTGATTCAATTGCAGATCTTGGCCTTGCACCGACAGCCCGGTTTACAATTTTGCCCTCTTTTAAAACCATGAGCGTTGGAATGCTGGATACCTGGAAGAAACCGGCGAGATCAGGTTGCTCATCTACATTGACTTTTCCAACCTTGATTTCGGGATGCGCTTCAGCAATCTCATCGATGACTGGAGATACCATTCTGCAGGGACCGCACCAGCTCGCCCAAAAATCGAGCAGCACTGGCTTATCAGATTTAATAACCTCATTTGTGAAATTCTCTTTTGTAATCGTGGTGACGGACATAATCGCGTTCCTCCTTATTATTTATGATCGGAGTATACACAAGAAATATCCGCGTGTCTGTGATCTTGTCACAAAAGCAGAGTGAGTTTTTTAGTTGACTGACTGTTTTGATCATGATAGTATAAAACTTGGGGTCAGGCCACAATTGCCTGATCTCCTTCCCGGAGAACATCTCCGGCTTCTATATGTGCCGCCCTTCGGGGCGGTTTTTTCGTGCCTCGTCTGCATTAGGAAACAGCCTTGTGCCGATTATTCCAGAGTCCATTTGACGTTGCTTCCCTCTGTAAAGAATTACAATATTCTCGCCATCATTGTGAAAAACCGTGACGGATTCCAGTTCACCTCTCTGGTTGTTGTCATACCATAGCTAAGGAGAATTCCAATGAGCATTTTGACAGACTTTACACCGGCATGGAACAGGCTGGCGTTCAATACCAAAAAAATATTTCAAATGTCAAATCGCACTTGACCAATTTGAACTGCGACATGGATATACTCAGGACGAAAAAAATGAAAGGAGCAAACCCATGAAAAGAGTATTATCCATTATTATCGCATTGGCATCAGTTCTCACATTTGGCGTCTCTGCTTCTGCAGATCTCAATTATCCGGACGAAGTTCCACAAGCATTTATCTATGACGGGACAGGAGATTCCGTGGTGAAGATCGAGCATCCGGAGGGGGTGTATGTCCTGTATATTAAGGGCAACTCAGAATCAAAGCATTTTGCAGTTAAAGGCTATGATCCCGAGGGAAACCGGACAGAACTGTTTGTCAATACAACGGAACCGTATGAAGGGGTTACGTTTGATCCCAAACAGGAGACGGTTTCTCTGGAGATCAGTTCAAAAGGCAATTGGCATATTGAGATCCGGTCCGTCTGGACCTGCGATGTCATTAAAGCCACGAACGCGGAATACTCAGGGACGGGCGACAGTATCGTTCTTATTGACACGGAAGCAACCATGGCGGCTATCAAGGGAAATAACGCGGAGAAGCACTTCGCAATGAAGTCATATGGGGACCGGAAAAACCTGATGGTTAACACAACGGACGCATATTCAGGCACAGTAATGGTTAAATACAGCCCTTATCTGCTTGAGGTTAACGCAGTCGGCCCGTGGAGTATTACACTGGAATAATATAGCTGAGTGAAAAAACATGAATATGATCCTGTGATGAAAAACAAGGAATTTATACTACAGGTTTATTTACAAACTTGGAAAAAGATGCTATACTGCTATCGAAATTAGGGTTATGCCTGGAAAGGAACCGAAGAAATGCGTTCGTTAACAATATGCTTCAAACCCGAATACATGGATTCAGCGCTGCGGAGCTTCCTGCTTGAGCTCAGCGGTGGTTCCTTGTCGCGCTCATATAGGACAGAATTTGATGTGAAACGGCAGCCGTAACAGGCATATCAGAGAAAAACCACACCACTTGTCTTATATGAGGCAGGTGGTTTTTTCATGTCCGAAAGAAGGGAAAAGGATGTTAGAGATTAAGGGAAAAGTTAATACGGCGATCTGTTTTGCAAAGGTCATTGAAGAGGGAGCCATTGAGCAGATCCGGAGAATGTGCGATTATCCCTTTACCGAAGGAAGCCAAATCCGCATTATGCCTGATGTGCACGCCGGAAAAGGATGCACTATCGGAACAACCATGACAGTCATTGACAAGGCCGTCCCAAATGTCGTAGGCGTAGACATCGGATACGGGATGTATACGGTGAAGCTTGGCAATGTTGAGATTAACATGGAAAAGATGGATGCCGCTGCACATTTCATTCCTTCCGGAACGAATGTGTGGGAAGGGAGAAAGGAACGGTTTAATCTGCTTGATCTGCGCTGCTACAGGGAACTGAAAGATGTTCGTCGACTGGAACGCAGCCTGGGCACACTGGGCGGAGGAAACCATTTCATCGAGATCGACCGGGCATCAGACGGTACCAAATACCTGGTGATTCATTCCGGATCCAGAAATCTCGGCAAGCAAGTGGCGGAGCATTACCAGCGGCTGGCGGTCGATCTGAATAAGGGAAAAGAGGATTACTTTACAAAGCGGGATACTCTTATATCTGAGTATAAGGCTGCAGGACGCAGAAATGAAATACAGGCTGCATTGAAAGAACTTCAGTGGGAGTCTCATGAGGCAACAATACCGGAAGATCTGTGCTACGTGTATGGAAAGTATCTCGACGATTACCTCCATGACGTGGAAATCTGCCAGCAGTTTGCCCGCAGAAGCCGTGAGTTTATGGCGGAAATAATCCTTGAAAGAATGAATCTCGCTGCATTGGATGCTTTCCATACGATCCACAACTATATCGACACAGAGGAGAGAATCCTTCGCAAGGGCGCCATTGCGGCGCACGAAGGGGAGCGGGTGCTGATTCCAATCAACATGAGAGATGGCAGCGTCTTGGCAGTAGGAAGAGGAAATCCTGACTGGAATTATTCCGCGCCACATGGAGCCGGCCGTATTCTGTCACGCACAGAAGCGAAAGAAGTGCTGGATATGGACGAATACCGCCGAGAAATGACAGGAATCTATACGACATCAGTCAATGAAAAGACTTTGGATGAAGCTCCGATGGCGTATAAGTCCCTGTCAGATATAATCGACGTTATCAGTGAAAGCGTCGATGTGATTGAAGTGTTGAAGCCAATCTATAACTATAAGGCCAGCTGAGCCGGTTCCGTTCCGGCTCACGGCCGGAACAGGAGCGTAAATGAAATGAACCGCATACCGGTCATTAATATGACCGCGACCGGACGCAACATTATGCGTCTTCGAATGAATGCCGGGATGTCCGTCGCACAGCTTCAGACTGTGTTCGGATTCTCCACACCGCAGGCCATTTACAAGTGGCAAAAGGGGGCCGCAATGCCGACGCTGGACAATATGGTTGTTCTTGCGGCCGTGTTCGGTGTTACGATCGATGAGATCCTCATCTTTCAGGACGAGTCCCAACTGCGAATAATTGCATAGCAAACCAGCCCAAATGATCGGGCTGGCATGGTCCCTTCGACTAACAGGCCAGGTCTCCACCCTTTCAAGGTGGCAATGCTCGGTTCGAATCCGGCAGGGATCACCACTATTATCATTAAATACCGGAAACAGGGGAGAATGGAGGATAACGATGCGGGTAAGGGTAATGGGCAGAAAGGAAGCATTTACATATTGCAGTCTTCCGCATGAGCAGCCTGCGGTCATGATTTCGGTATCGGATCCGAACATGTATTACGACTGCGAGCCATTCGCCTCGAGAGAAAACGGAGTTCAGGAGATCCTGCCTTTGTGCTTCGCCGATGCCGATGAAGCGGGACCGGATGTGTACGGCATTGAAGCGGAGGAATCGGATCTCATGTCATTCGAGGATGCTGAGAAGATTGCCCAGCTCCTGAGGAAACACCCTGACACCGATATTATCGTCCACTGTGATGCCGGGATATCCAGATCCGCCGGTATTGCAGCGGCCTTGCTGAAATACTTTACCGGCAGCGACGACCAGATCTTTCGGGATACCTATTACTGTCCCAACACATGGTGTTACAGAAAAACACTGGCTGCGCTGAATCAGAGCGGCCTTAAGAAACGTTCCGGATTGGTGTAATGGCAGCACGCCTGACTCTGACTCAGGCGGTCGCGGTTCAAGTCCATGATCCGGAGCCAACATACAGCCCCGTAGTGCAGATGGCTAACGCGCCTGACTGTCTATCAGGAGATCGCGGGTTCGAGTCCCGTCGGGGTTGCCAAACGGCCCCTTCGTCTAATCGGCGAGGACGCCAGCCTCTCAAGCTGGTAATGTTGAGTTCAAGTCTCACAGGGGTCACCAGGGAACACAGGTAGTGCGCAGCCGGTCG
Source organism: Oscillospiraceae bacterium (assembly GCA_024697625.1). Taxonomy (GTDB): domain Bacteria; phylum Bacillota; class Clostridia; order Oscillospirales; family Oscillospiraceae; genus Limivicinus. The sequence continues at coordinate 11,604 of JAILFJ010000123.1, read as the reverse complement.
AGCTTCCCCGGAACCGGCTGCGCGGGATCCCGAATTTGCCTGCGTGGTGGAATCGGTATACACATCCGGTTTAAGCCCGGCTGCCGCAGGGATTGAGGGTTCGAACCCCTCCGCAGGTACCATGCGCAAGTGGCGGAACCGGGAGACGCGGCAGGCTCAAACCCTGCTACCTGATTAGGTGTGCGAGTTCAAATCTCGCCTTGCGCACCAACAATTTGCCTGATGATGTCAGCCGGCGCTGACACCGGTCCTGAAAACCGTGGGTGGCCGAGAAGCCATGGGGATCGACACCTCCGTCAGGCGCCATATGGAGTGATAGCCTAATGGTAAGGCATCTCCCCGCTAAGGAGACGACGCTGAACAGCGCTTGAGTGTTCGAGTCACTCTCACTCCGCCAAATGCACAGATGGTGGAACGGTAGACACGCCAGTTTCAGGAACTGGTGCCCGGAAGGGTATGCGAGTTCGAGTCTCGCTCTGTGCACCAATCATATTTGCGCCTTTAGTTCAATCGGCAGAACGCCGCTTTTGTAATGCGGAGACCTAGAGTTCAAGTCTCTGAAGGCGCTCCATATACGCTCTTAGCTCAGCAGGAAAGAGTGCCGGATTCCGATTCCGGAGGCCGGGGGTTCGACTCTCTCAGAGCGTGCCGTATGCACGAGTGGCGGAACTGGAAGACGCGCCGCGCTAAGGACGCGGTACCCGAAAGGGTTTGCGAGTTCGACTCTCGCCTCGTGTACCATAATATTAAAGCAGCGCTTTAATGACAAACGCTTTGAAACGTGATAAAATCTTACTGAAATCAAAGAGAGGAGAAACTTCAATGCGTCAGCTCAGCATATGCATGTGCAAATACTGCTATTTTGGCTTTCGGAAGTATTGCGAGAGCTCATTTGGCATGCCCACATGCGGACAAGAGATTGACAGGGAGTAATCCAAAGTTATCCATGCTCACTCCGGTCCCCGGTTGGCGGTATGCCAGCCGGGGATTTTTGCGTAAAAGGAGTGAAATTCATGTTTCCTGTCATTGACTTGGAGGCTACCGCACGGCAGATTGACACGCTCAGGCTTGAACGCAATCTTACCGTGCGGGATCTGCAGAATGTGTTCGGTTTTTCTTCCCCACAGGCAGTGTACGGGTGGATCAGGGCAAAGTCTGTCCCATCCATCGACAATCTTGTCGTATTGGCAAACGTGCTAGACACAACTATTGATGACTTGATCATCACCCAATAAAAAACGCGCCTCGTCGAAAACTGCAGGTACGAGATAATACCGGGGTGTCGCATAGCAGCAATTGCAGCGGACTGTAAATCCGCCGTCTTCGGACTACGTTGGTGCAAGTCCAACCACCCCGACCACGATTCCGTAACCTAGTGGACCAGACAGGAGTCAGCAAAACTCTGAACGTGGGTTAGAACCCCGCCGGAATCGCCATATGCCCCGTTAGCTCAGTTGGTGGAGCAGCGCACTTTTAATGCGCAGGTCCAGGGTTCGAGCCCCTGACGAGGCACCACTTGCTTCTCTAGCTTAACTGGTCAAAGCCCGCGACTTATAATCGCGAGAGTCTGGGTCCGATTCCCAGGAGAGGCACTATATGGGATCTTAGCTCAGCTGGTAGAGCGCATGCCCGAAGAGCATGGCGCCGCTGGTCCGACTCCGGCAGATCCCACCAAATGCGTCTTTAGCTCAGTTGGAAGAGCAGCGGATTCTTAATCCGAAGGTCGCGGGTTCGAACCCCTCAAGACGCACCAGCATATTGCTCTTTCGTTCAATCGGCAGGACTGCGGCTTCATACGCCGTCAATGCGGGTTCGAGTCCCGCAGGAGCAACCAACCGGGGAGGAGACAATACTCTTGTTCCCGGATTTTTCTTGTCAGGAGACATTGTCTTGCAACTTTTTCGTTTTACAGGTATTGCAAGATGTGCTATTATTTAAAGGGAAAGCTTGTGGAGCGAGGTGTGACGATGGACAGAAATCAGAAAGCGGCAGTTATTGCCCTGATTGCAGCAGTGATCCTAATCATTGTCGCAATCGGACTCATCGTTCACGAAGTTCAAACTGTTGGAGTTCCCTCATTCAAGTTTCCAAGCTTCAATACTTCGCGTGATGATAAGCCTGCAGAGACCTTCGATCCTTTCAACACGCCGGTGATCGATGCTCCAATTCCAAGCATTACTCCGGACTTTTCAATTGTGCTTCCGTCGCAGACACCGAGACCGGTCAAGCCGAGCGTCACCGTGTCCGTCATTACTCCGCCTGCAGAAATGAAGTACAAAAGCGTCTTTTTTGGAAACTATGAACAGGGGGGCGGAATTGAACCCATCGAATGGCTGGTTCTGGAGGAGAGTGAAGAAAGCTGCCTGCTGATCAGCCGCTATGCGCTTGAGGAACTGAAATACCACGGAAGAAAAGAGCCCGTTACATGGGAAACAAGCGGTCTGAGAGAATGGCTGAACAAAGAGTTTCTGGATATGGCATTCAGCCCGGAGGAGCAGTCGGCTATCCGTATTACCGAAGTGGATAATTCTCTTGGAAATCCAGTTTTTCATACTGAAGGAGGAAACAATACGGAAGACCGCGTATTCCTGCTCAGTCGGGAAGAAGTTATGACGTATTTTCCTTCGGAAGGTGAACGGCTGTGCGAACCGACGCTGCGCAGCAAAAGGGCATCTCTTTCAGGGTATAGCCACTGGTGGACCCGCTCCCCAGGCTCAATGCCGTATTATGCGGACTACATAAACTACAGAGGAGCGGTTATCAGCCAGAACGTAGACAACAAGTTTACAGCCATTCGACCCGTTATACGCGTGATGACAGAGTATCTGCACCGGGAAGAATAGACCCGAAACCGTCATGGAATGATCCCGGATATCATTAGGAGGAGGAAATAAAAATGGTCTTTAAGAACAGAAAAAACATGCGGAAAGTCTGCGCAAACTGCAAGGAAACCTATGTTGAAGGAGATAAGTACTGCCGTTATTGCGGAGCTCCCATGGGGAAGGCCGCTTATATCGAGGAAGATTTCGCTTGCATCTACGGACCGCCTCCGGTCAAAAGAGTGCACACATGTAAGAAATGCGGCTATTTCTGGGAAACCAAGAGAATGATAGATAACGAGCGCTGGTGCCCAAAATGCGGCGGAAGCGCTCCGGTTACAAGAGAAGAGGAATGGGAGTAACAGATCTCAAACGCTCGCAGCTTGAGAAGGTCGCCATGCATCGTGATCATCTCAGAAAAGAACCGCACCTCCGCTGGCTGTTTTTTGAAATCACAAACCGATGCAATCTTCACTGCGGACATTGCGGCAGCAGCTGTTCATCGGAAGGCCGATCTTTAACGCTCTCGGATGTGCAAAGGACTCTGAAATCCATCCCGCAGGATAAGCCTGCTGTTTGCCTGACAGGAGGAGAACCGATGCTGCATCCGCATTTCTATGAAATAGCAGATTGCGTCCGAAGGCTGGGCTTTCCCTGGGGAATGACGACGAATGCCACCCTGATCGATGAATCCGCTACAGCGAGGCTTAAGAAGGCTGGAATGTCAACTGTGTCTGTCAGCATTGACGGAATGGAGCAATCTCATGACAGGCTTAGGCAGAGACAGGGCGCCTGGAAAAATGCGATCCGAGGACTTCGGGCACTCCAGAATGCAGGCTTTGAGCCGCAGGTAACGTCGGTATTTCATCAGGGAAATATTGATGAGCTGGATCAGGTATACGAGCTTCTTTGCGATATGGGGATTACCAGTTGGCGGCCGATCAACGTGGAACCGATCGGAAGGGCATGCGAATCGGGAGATATGTTGCTGACACCTGAACAGTTTTCACATCTGCTTACGTATATCAGAAGCAAGAGATTTGATCCCTGCTGCAGGATGGAAGTAACATTCGGCTGCTCTCATTATCTTGGGGTTGAGGATGAACGGATGGTTCGCGATCATTATTTCCTGTGCGGTGCCGGAATCCTTACTGCGAGCGTGAGAAGCAACGGAGACATCTGCGCATGCCTGGATATCGAAAACAGACCCGAACTGGTACAGGGAAATATCGGAACTGACGATTTCATGGATGTCTGGCTGAACCGGTTTCAGGCATTCAGACGGGACAGAACTGCGGACTGCAGCAGATGCGTCGAATGCCCTGAACGGTTTCTTTGCGGTGGAGACTCAACGCATACATGGGATTTTCGAAGGCATGAGCCATTGCTTTGCTATCAGGATTTTCATAGCTGAAAAACGGACAGGAGATCACTTGGATGACGGGTGATCTCCTGTCTGGCCTTATTCCTGTTAAAAATCCAGCCGCAGCTGCGGGTCGATCCAGCTGCACTGCTTCGCCTGATGAATGATATCGCCTGGAAGTGAAGCACCAGTGAGAAACGGAGAGTTCGGATCATGGCGCTTCATGTTCTGAAGAACGATTTCTTTATCCACATTGGCATAGCAATATCGGCACAAGTGCCCACATGTGTTGTAGGCGCCGATATCCGCTGTCAGATAACAGGCACACTCTTTCCGATTGTTCGGGTTTGGCGGGGGAGCGAGATTCTGGCCTAATGCTTGTTCAAATGTTTCCACCGTCATACAGCCTGAACAGTCTGCACCTAATGCCGATAGAGATGCGCTTTCTCCGCATGGTTTGATAGTCAGGCCGTATTCTCTGCCAATTTCAACGAAAGAAGAGACGATATTCATTTGATCTTCCATTGAAACTGTCCGTGCTTCCGGATAATTCCTATGCACTTTCTCGTACAGATCGATGAAACTGATGACAGCTGTGCGAGTATAGCCGGAAAGGTTTCTGGCCATTGAGGAGAAAGCCTTGATGTGACGATCTACTGTCCAATCATTGTTAATGAGGATGGGATCATAGCGCCAGCCTATGGAATGGACACCGACTATCTCGGATAGACGGCAGAAGGTGTCCAGAACAAGCGCCTTATCCGGAACATTCGGCTCTATGTCTTTTCCATAAGGAGTGATCGTCACAAACCAGTACTGTCCGTATGGTTTCAGCAGATCCATAAACCGAAGCATTGGCGCGGGGTTCTTGGAACAGAAACCGATCAGATCCACTACATTCGGATTCAGCTCATATCTTGTGACGGACTGATAGTTGTAAGGATTGCGCACCAGAACAAAACCTTCCCTTAGACGGTTGGCAAACCATTCTGAGTAAAACGCAGGAATATCCGTACGCATCCCGGTTTGAATAATCATGGATAAGGAACTCCGTTAACAACGATTCGGCATTTTTGTTCGTAGATATTTTTCAAAGAATCTCTGGCAACTTCCGCCAGTCCGTATACCAGAGACACGTCAGCCGGTTTTCAGATGAGCATATGAAAACGCAGGAAGAATCCGTGGATATGAAGGAAAACATCACAGCCAGATCTGCTTTTCAGATCCTTTTCCCTACCTCGGGGACAATCATCGGCGGGGAATGGACCATATATGCGGCTGCAATGGGCATTTTTTGCCTCCTATTTAACTGACAAGGGAAAAAGACTTATGTTTTTCTCCAGTATCGGACTTTGTTCTCCCTGCACCAGTCTTCCGCTATCCTGAGAAAGCTCAGCGAACGGAAATCGTAGTATTTCTGTGTCATGCCTGTCTCATGAATGGTATCTTTGAAAGCCCGATAAGAGTGCCGTCCATTTAACGCCCTCCACAATCGGCTTGCAACATTCCCGCGTGTGCAGGATTCCGTGAAGTCTTCCATGATGCGTTTTTCATGGAGCTCATACTGATTCGGCAGACGAACGTAGTCGTCGGACTCCTCAATCTCATCCCACAGCTCCTCATCTTCTTTCATGCCTGTCAGGCCGGGTTCATTCGGAACAGTCACGATCTTTCCGTTCCTGACGTTTAAAAACTGGGACCACTCGTCCATACAGCCTTCGAAAGCTGCTGCGATGTCCTCAAGATAGACCGGATCAGGCTGTTCCTCACCGGAATACAGATAGAACAGATCCAGGTACTCTTTCTCCACATTCTGAAACGGCCTGACGGTGTAGTCGATATCAGTGTAAATCTCGGGAATTTCTCCGAACTGCGGTTCGTCCAGGAGATTCTCCAGATCGGACCAGAGCATCGCATCGTCAATTTCCTTAAGCTGACGACGCTCATCATCGGAGAGGGGAGAGCCAAGGAACTTGCAGTAGATCATTTCCAGCAGGGCATCCTCTCGCATCTGGTATTCTGACAGTTCCTGCTTAAACGGTCTTGGAATATCCGACATATAGCATTCGCTGGCGTCATGGAGCAGACATGCAAGAGCCATACGATTGGAAAGACCTCTGGCCCATGCTTCCTTCGCACAGCAGATGCAATGCTGGCCGACTGACCAGAATGTCTTCACATGACCGTTCCCACGGCAAATCAATGACAAGGCGTGCGCGATGTCCTCAATCCGGATGAGATCAGGATCCGGATTGAGCGGCTCAAGATGCATGCCGGTATAAGTGGTAATAAAATTGCTCATATCAGTCAAGAAGCCCCCCGCACATGAGATTCGATTGGAAGATCATTCCTATACAGGCATTATAACCGAAGGAGTAGTCCATTTCAATACAACTCAGGCTAAGGAAAACGAAGGTAGAGGCTAAAAATTGACAAAAATAAAAAACAATCATACAATCGGTGGAGAATGCTTGGAATTGGATCATGGATGGTAATGACAGTGTTTCTATCCGCATTTCAATATCAAAGACCGCATGAATTGACATGTAACGAAGTGACAAGAAGTGAAGTGTCATTATTGTGTGACGAACAGGAGGAGTAATTCTATGGTGAATCAGAATGCTATGGAGAAACCGTTGATGCAGAAAGTGAAAACAATGGTTTGGATGCACAGAGAACTGCTCGTCTATGGCGTGGTTGGCGCTTTAACAACCGCCGTTTCATGGATTGCATCCTTTGTACTGAAACTGTTTCTCAACGACCAGATTTTATGGCAAAACGCATCGATCAATGCTCTGTCATGGATTTCGGCAATCGCATTTGCCTATCCGGCGAACAGAAAATATGTATTTGAAAGCAGAAACAGCAAGATTCTTCAGGAATGTGCTGAATTTACAGGATCGCGGATCGCAACAGGAATCCTGGAAGTGGGCCTTATGAGTGTTGCGGTAAATGCGTTGAGCATTGATTTCTGGGCTTCCAAGCTGATTGTTTCTATAGTTGTAGTTATCGCGAATTATATTCTCAGCAAATTATTGGTATTTAAGGAGAAAAACAACTGAGTATGCGGTTGGATACTGCCCTGCCGGAATCGGCGGGGCTTTTGTTTTGAAATAAAGAACGACGCGAAAAGTCTTAAACGCTCTAAAATTGACAGGGGATGGAAACGAACATAGAATATACTTAAATGATTGCATAATACAATCTATGATAAGCGGAGAGGGAAAATAATGGAGATCTTAAGAAGAAACAACATGCTCCGCAGCAGTAGCTCAACCGCAGAAGTACCAGACAACATCAGGTTTTTCCAATCAAACGCCAGTTCTGAAAGAACCGAAGACCTGCCTTCCGACCGAAAAGACGGCGAATGGCTTCGAGCCCGGCTGGTATCGGAAGACACCTTGAGAAAAATCAAAGTCCTTCCCAAACTTTTTTCGAAACCAGTCTTTTTTTCAGGGGCAATCCTGACCCTGATTTGGCTTCTGTCTATGCTGATTATCTACAACCCGGCGAAGATAGCAACTGTATACATTGAACTTAATGCTGTCCAGGTTGTGCAATGGCTGATAGGAGTCGCGGTAATAGCGTTTATTCACGAATGCGGACATGCCTCCGCGATTCTTCATTGCGGTGGAAACCCGGGAAGCATTGGGATCAGCATGCGCTTCTTGCTCCCCAGGGGATGGTCTGAAGTCAATGAAGTATGGAGATTGACTGAAAAGGAACGGTTGCTTGTTGATATCGGGGGAATTTATATCCAACTGATGTTTTCTGCAGGCCTCTTTGTTTTTAATTGCTTCTCTGGAAATAGTCCAGTGCTTCTGGCTATTTGCATCAGCTCAGCTTTGATGGCGCTTATCAATCTGACGCCCAATGAAGGAACTGACGGATATTGGATGGTGAAAGACGCCTTCGGAATAGAAGATTTAGTCCAGAAAGCAAAAGTCCTGTTTGGCAGGTCATCGAGCCAGGCAGTTCCGAATGGGAAGAAGGAAAAAACGATTGTGGCGATTCTGATTGTATTGCGAAACATCGCAACAATATATTTATTGGTGCTGATCCTGACAGTTTTGATTTCTGCATTGAAAACTGTGGCAGCTGATTTTGTTGCGATTGCCGGCCAGATCGATCCGGCAGCAATTATTCGGATTCTTTGGAACAGGCTTTCCTGCCTTGTTACAGCAACTGTTGCTCTGCAGAATATCATTGGCTCAGCAGGAAAAACAGCAGTGAAAAAAAGATCAGACCTTGAAGAAAAAGGCAAGGTACGATAGAATTACAGGTGAAATTGAATTGGCTTACGGAAAAATTTACAGGGCCTGAAGGCTGAGAATGAAATATGGCTTTCGGAGCTTTACGAGAGAATTTGCGGATTCGCATGTGGAACTGCTCAGCAAGGAAGATGAGATGAGCCGGCTGTGAAACGAGCGAAGGGGTTTATGAAAATGAGGAGGATCTCCAATGAAGAATATGGAAGGCAAAGTCCATTCAGCCATGGACCGGCAATGTGATGAGAGAAGTTATGCTGCTCCGGTTGATGTTCTGATGGATATCGGTCTTCTGGATAAGAAAGAGCTTGACGACTGGCGTCGAGGAAGAATACCTTATCTTGAAGCAGTTTGCAAAGGCAACCTGCATAAGCTCTCGGCAATAACAAGAGAGATGAGAAGCTATGCCAGAAGCAAGGGATGGAAAGAAAGCATAACTGAGTACAGACAGTGGGGTGCAAAAAGCAGGGTGCTCCGGTTCTCCAAGTCAGGAGATCCAGATATCGAAAAGTCGTATTCTACCCATTACTGCGTAAACAAGAAATAGCCGGCGAAAACAAAAACCATTAAGCATAATAGAGATTCGCTCCTCAAGAAAAGCGGCTTGAGGAGCGAATCTGTTTATAGGAGCCTTAAATCGCAAAGAAGAATGTTGCTGCCGGTTTCAAATGCGGCGACTTGTTTGCCATGGACAGTAACGGGTTCTCCCCGCGCTTTTCCTGCCAGAACAGCCTCCGCACCGGCTATTAGTTCGGGAAGCACATCGCGGTCAATCGGCAGATCGGAGTGTGAAGGATAGATACGTTCATAATCAGTTCTCTTCATGATCTTCTGCAGGCTGTAAATATAACTGTGAAGGTCCCGGTGGATTCCAAACATATAGATCCGACCGTGACACTGAATCGGATCGCCGCCGATCAGACAGCGGTTATTCCGATCAAGAATACTGATGCTTCCCGGCGTATGACCGGGAATATGAACGATCTCGAGTTTTCGAGCTCCGAGATTTGTGATGTCACCGTCATATACAGGCTGAAAGATTCCTGTTCCGCCGTTGAGATTGTAATAGACCACGGATTCTGACGGGTGCATAAAGAACGAGGAAAAGAACCGGTTTCCGGCAATATGATCCGGATCAGCGTGTGTATTGATGAGCTCGTACGGCAGATCGGTTATACTCTCCACCATTGGACGAATATCCATCCCAGATCTTCCGGTATCGATCACAAGGGCCCGTTCAGTACCTGTAAGGATAAAAACTCGAACGCCTTCGTCCTCTATGGCCCACGTATTATCAAATATCAGTTCAGGCTTCATGTTACATCCAATGAATCCGGTTTTCGTCAAACCGGTCCTGCTGCGGGCGGTTCTCATCCGGATAACCGAGAGGAAACAGAGCGAAAGCCCGCTGACTTTCAGGGATACCCACTATTTTCTCAACATATTCCATGCGGTCTTCAAGGGGCGCGATCCCGAGCCAGACGCCGCCGAGGCCTTGCGCTGTGGTCTCAAGCCAGAGATTTTCCATGGCAATGCTCATGTCAATATCGGCATAGACCGGCATCCAAAGATCCTTTCTGTATGCTGCGACAATTGCTACGGGAGCTTTCTTAACTGGAGTCGCATACTGGCTCACAGAAGAAAGAGCTTCCAGCTTTTTGGGATCGGTAACCACATAGAACTCCCACGGCTGCTGATTCCCCGCAGAAGGAGCCTGCATGGCAGCCCTTAGAATGGCGAGAATCTTTTCCTTTTCGACCGGAGTGGGTTTAAACTTCCTGACGGAGATTCGGGTGTAGATTTCGTTCATCGCGGAGAACTCCTTTGTCACTTGATGATATAAGCGGAGACGATCTCACCAATGTATGCGGTGTGAGGATCGCGGTTCGCCATCGGATTGGAACCGTCCACGTCCTGGGGATACATCTTCTCAAAAATATCCTTCGGCAAACGGGAAAGATCCTGCCGCTGAGAATATAGAATTTTGCATTCCAGCGTGAGGGGATACTCTTTTACTCCCGGAACGCCGTTCTTATCCGCGTCAGCCAGCGTTAGTCCGGCTTCAGCGACTTTGTCGATATTTCTGCCGGACTGGCTGCCGCAGATACGCGTGATCTTTGCATCAGGCTTTCCAAGCGGAATGCTGACGGTAAAGGCTCCAGTACGGTCCAATTGCGATTTCGTATACCGGTTTTCGCGAACGTAGACCGTGAAGGTGGGCACAGACCAGCATGTTCCGAGACCGCCCCATCCAATGACCATTGCATTGTGCTTTTGCCCGCTCGTATTCAGGAGAATTCCGTGAGGAAGAGCTTCTGTAATCTGCTGGGCATAGTCCGTTAGGTTGATTTTTTCTTTCATTACTGTCATTCCTTTCAAAATGGGGTTTCATCCAACTGGGAATCCTGAGTTGCATTCCATCGGCAATGAACCGGCCTGTGATTCATTAGAAAAGGAAACCTGACGATGGATTTGCAAGATGTTCCGTCTGGATACTCTCTACCTGCTGCCTGAAGGAATTATCTCCTGGCAGCTCTTAGTATATCACTTTTTCCAAAAGACAGCAATTCAACCGAGCAAAACCTGCCGTAGAATAATCAGTAAAATTCTTCTTGACCCTCCAAAAATTGACATAAAGAAGAATCAAACATATAATCGCAAACAGCAGGGCACCTAAGCGCTGCTAATAACAGAGAAGGGAGAAAAACATGAAGCTTGTAAAAAAGTCTCATGAGGAGCTGCAGAATCGGGATATGTCCGTCGACAGCAGCTTCTTCCTGGACACTGCGGCCTTCTGCGCCTGGTAAGGGTTTAGAAGGAACCTAAGAGGTGTACGCTCTCGCTGCAATTCAACAATCGGGAGCGTACATCTCGTTTATTGGAGACACATTATTTTAAACCATAAGGAGAAAAGTATATGCCGGAAAAACTTGAGAGGCTCAAGCCTTACAAATCAGCGCTTCCTTACGATACGGTTCAGAGAATCAGGACGATCCTGTATAAGCATAATATCTTTTTATGGGTATCGGCTTAACTCAGCAATGTACAAGATGTAGCGACAGCCCTTGAGAGCCTTGTAAAGAGTTCCGCAGGATGGAATCTACGGTTGTATCGGAAACAGAACTCATTCAGGTACGGCTGGTAATCACCACAG
>JAILFJ010000090.1 GCA_024697625.1 Oscillospiraceae bacterium | reverse complement strand
AGATTGTGGACTCAGTGACGCCACAATCTTTTGAAACAGCAATCGGCTTCCAAATAAAGTGGCTCCTGGGGAAGGAGTATTTTGGGAGAACTACGGGAAGAAGGGATAAGATATGTGCGGACCGCTGATCGACTGGAACGGGAACGGGCAGATTGACCCGTCAGACATCGCCGTCACCCTCGCCGCTGCGGAAGAGGAAGAGACGGACGATGAGGACGATGAAGACGAACAGGAATAGGCCTGTCTGATCTGTCGGAGAGAGAAGTATTTGTTTGGATGCTCAGTCAAGTATCAGTTGACTGCAAAAGGTGAAAAACAGGATATCATGTCTGCAAGGCAGGAAAGTACATTCTGCTGCACTGCCGGTGAGGAAGACCGGACAGTGAATTTTCGAGGAGGGATGGTAATGTACGAAGATATGCTTGGAGATATGAACGGAGCTCCCGCGGAGGCTGCCTTTCATGATCCGTTTCTGGATGGGAATGAGCTGATCGAGGCCGCTGTTCACGCCTATTACGCGGATGCAACAAAGGAACGGCTGTACGCCGTGCTGGAGGCAATCCGGCAGCGGATGCATGAGGACGGACACTTTATGATTCCGGTCACGGCATCGGAGGATGGGACAGAATTCATCTTCCGCACCGTGCAGACAAGGGATGGAAGAGAATGGCCGGCAGCGTTCACGTCCCCGGCGGAATTCAGGAAGGGGCCGCCGAGCCAGATCATTTCCAACTTCATCGACGAATTGCTGACGGCGTGCATCGACACGAAAAACAACGGTTTCATCCTCAATCCCTGGGGCGAGTCTTTCCTGCTGACCGCAGACCTGATCAGGATGATCCTCAAAAAGGAGGGTTCAGCAAATGAGTAACATGAGAACGATCCGCGTGACGGGCAAAGGACGGCTCAAGGTCAAGCCGGATACAACACGCATCACCATATCCCTGGAGGGCACCTGGCCGGAGTACGGAGAGACGCTGCGCCATTCCTCACAGGACACGGAGCGTCTGAAGGACATCCTGAGTGCCTTTGGTTTTGAGCGCTCTGACCTGAAGACACTGAACTTCAATGTGGAAACCGAGTATGAAAGCTACAAGGACAAGGGCACCTACAAGCAGCGCCTCATCGGATACAGGTTCACGCACATGATGAAGGTGGAGTTCCCTTCCGACAATGACCGTCTGGGCAAAGTGCTGTATGCTCTGGCCAACTGCCCGGTGAAGCCGGAGTTCCGGCTGAGCTATACGGTCTCTGATCCGGAGGCTGCCAAGAATGACCTGCTGGGCAAAGCTGTCACAGATGCAAAGGAGGAGGCCTCTGTACTGACACAGGCCGCAGGCGTCACCCTGAAGGACATCCAGAGCATCGACTATTCCTGGGGCGAAATCGATTTTGAGTACAGACCGATGAACAGGATGCTGATGGCTGATGAATGCCTCGCCAGACCGATGCTGGGAGAAAGTGCAGGCTATGATATGGACATCGAGCCGGACGACATTGAAGTCTCCGACACCGTGACTGTCCTCTGGGAAATCGGCTGATCACAGCAGGTGAAAAGAGGTTAAGATATGTGCGGACCGTTGATTGACTGGAACGGGAACGGGCAGATTGACCCGTCGGACATCGCCGTCACCCTCGCCGCTGCGGAAGCGGAAGCGATGGACGATGAGGACGAGGAAGACGGGCAGGAATAAGCCATGAAGCAGCTGAAGGATGAGGAGAGTTCTCACATGACCGGTAATACACGCAGGGCGTATGTTATCCGCCCCCTTCGCAGGGATGAGCCCGGGCTGCTGAAAGACTTCCTGTATGAGGCGATCTTCGTGCCGGAGGGGATGGAGCCGCCGGACCGGGACATTCTTGAGAAGCCGGAGCTGCGGGTGTACACGGATGACTTCGGCAGCCGGAAGGGCGACAACTGCCTGGTGGCCGATGTGGACGGCAGGATCGTCGGAGCGGTCTGGACGCGGATCATGGACGACTACGGTCATGTGGATGACGAGACGCCGTCCTTTGCCATTTCGCTGTACAGGGATTACCGGGGAAAAGGCATCGGGACAGCCATGATGCGGGACATGCTGGATCTGCTCAGGCAGCAGGGGTACAAAAAAGCCTCTCTTGCAGTACAGAAAGCAAATTATGCCGTCAGGATGTACGAGGCTGTCGGTTTCAAGACCATCGACGAAAACGAAGAAGAATACATTATGGTATGCGAATTATGAGCAAGGAACTCAGAATAATAGAATACTTTTCATGCAATGAGCAAAGCAAGTGGCTTAACGAAATACAGAAAAGCGACTGGAGTGCCGGGCAATATCTCTATGAGCTGCTTCGGGATCATCGCCTGAAAGAGCTGTGCGGAGAGAGCACAAAAGTGCTGATGCTGGCAGACGGCGAGCAGCTGGTTTCTTTCTGTACCTATGCAGAACAGGACGATGTCCGTGAGCCGTCGCTGACTCCGTGGGTTGGCTTTGTGTATACTTTTCCCGCGTTCAGGGGAAATCGGTATATGGGGCAATTGTTGGATTATGTTGAAGAACTTGCACGCGGAGAAGACCATCGGTACGTTTACATCTCTACGGGAGAAACCGGACTGTATGAGAAGTACGGCTATTCTTTCTGGAAGACAATGAAGGATGTGAACGGAGAGGATAGTCGGGTATACCGAAAGCTGGTATGACAAAGCTTTACTGATATGGAGGATGCCATGATTTTCTATGAGCCTGTTAATCTGAAACAATGGAACATGTTTGAAAAAGTGTCTGGCTCGGGACATGTCGAACCCTTTCTTGCAACAAAGGAGATGTCAGTAGGCGATGTGGTCTTATTGCATGTAGGATCACAAGATAAACGCTATGAAAGCGGTATTTACGCGATAGGCAGAGTTGTGAAAAACCCCTATATTCTTGAAGATCATCCCCAGGACTATTGTAACGGGAAGAATACAGTTGATGTTGAGATATCTGAAATAGTGAGTGGAAAACCACTAATGACGCATGACGAGTGCAAAAAATACATAAGACAATTCCGGACAGTTCATAAGATTAGTGAAATCTGGTATGATGAAATCGAAGAAAGACTCCTGAAATGATACTTTTCAATTCAATGGTGAGGAGAGACCGATAACATGCGGTATGGTGAAATTGCTAGAAGGATCCGAGAAGAAAGCAAAATCATGGAGAGCTCTGCGGCTAGACTGAATGCCTTAGCTGATGAGCTGGATCGAATTGAAAACGTGACTCCTAAAGTGGACAGAGTTGTGGAACGGCCGGTGGAGTTCGAGCAGGGAAAAATGCTGCTGAGCGTTAAAGAGGCATCAGAAGCACTGGGAATCTCGAGGCCAATTGTTCATCAGTTAACACATCGGGACGATTTTCC
>JAILFJ010000061.1 GCA_024697625.1 Oscillospiraceae bacterium | reverse complement strand
ATCCGACGGATCACTCGTCTCGGAGATGATCATGCGGGCCCGTGATTGGGAGTCTCCTTCCTCTGCTGCGCCTTCATCTGTCTGGAAAACACATACGATACGCCCGTCGGGCAGCGTCGTCAGAGCCGGGCCCGAGATTTTGCGGCCTTTGGTGTCAGGAACAATGAACACCGTTCCGTTGCCTGTGCCCCGGTCTGTGTTCCAGTGCAGTCCGTCATCCGAGAGCTTATACCGCAGAACGAAGGAATACCGGTCCCCGGTGTTGCTGGCCTCGTAAGCCAGCATCCAGCGGCCGTCCGCCAACTGGGTCAGGCCGGGCATGCCGTCGCGGGATTTGGAATTGCTGCCGCTGCATACAACGGTCCGGTTTGTCCATTCGCCGCCTGTCCACTGCATGAACTCGATGTTCTGATATCTCAGGGAGGTGACGGCCGGCTGGTGGGCCGCTGCGTCCATACCGACGCCGATCGTCTCACCTTCCCGCTGCACCGCATCGTTGGCATAGAAAATAGTAGGGACGCCGCCGATGTCAGCAAAAACCGGCTCGTATACGCCTCCCGCATGATGCTCATAGCTGATGACGGTGGAATGGTCCTCCCAGGTGATCCCGTTATCGCGGCTCACACTGACAAAGATCCCTGTATCACGTAAAACGGCGCTTTCTTTGGAAGACATTCCGCGACAGGCAAGGAGCACATCCCCGTTTTTCAGCTGCAGCATGGCAGGATTGGCATAGATATAATGCTCGCTGCGCTCCATAACCGCATTGTCCTTCGCTTTGTTGGTATCTCTCCATGTTTTTCCGCCGTCCGTGCTCTGAACCACTTTGATAATGCTGTTGCCGCCCTCCGGGTCATCGGTGTCAAACGCACAGAGGATCGTACCGTTCTCCAAGGTCAGCATGCGGGGGTAGTCGGCCCGGGCGGGCGGCGAAGACACATAAATCGACTGTGCCGGTTTCCAGAGGATCAACCCTCTGATGAATGCACGTATCGCCTCTTCGCACCGATCCGGTTCGTCATTATAAACGGAATGCCCGCAGTCCAGCGGAAGCACGGTAACCTCAGATAGTGCAGCGGCATAATTCATCTCGAAATCCGTCCATCCGTCAGCTGCCGTCCCGTCAGAGACAATGAGCAAGGTCGGCACGTCCGGTATGGGCCTGCTGTCGATCACGCCGAGATCTGCCGGAAGGTTTTCTGCTTCCCTGGACGATGTCATGCTTGGACTGCCTCTGCACACAAGTGCCGCGGCGATCTTCTTTTCTTCCTCGCTGAAAGTATCCGGCAGCGTATCCCCCACGAACAGTCTGACAATACCCAATTCTCTCATAACCCGGTCCACGGCGTCAGCGGATTTGATGAAGGAAAGAACCTCTTCATCGTACAGGTCATAGGATCCGGGAACCGCCATATCCAGACCGATGATCGCCTCAACCTCATCGGGATAGTTCTGTGCCCAGCAGATTGCCTCAAGCCCTGAGTAATCATACGGGCACAGGATATACGGACCGGTGACCCCTGCCGCCTCCAGCGCTTTTCTGTTCTGATCCACCCTGGTCTCAACATCTCTGGATCCATCGTATTCATCACTGAATCCATAGCCGAATTTCTCCAGGATCACCGTTCTGCAGCTGTCATCAAAACGCTTCACAAACGGCTGATACTCCAGAATCGGATACGGTTCCCCGGCGCCGGCCATAAACACCAGCGTATGGTTTCCTTCTCCTGAAACGGAGATGCTCATCCGATGACCGTCGACATCCACCATCTGCGAGATCTGCTGGTTCGCCAGCAGTTTTCTCTCACCGGCAAGCCTGATTCTGTTGTAAACAAACAGCACCAGAAGGAACAGAACAACAGCGGCTAATAATACGGATATGATCTTCCCGATCAAGCTTAAGGCTTTTCTCATGTTTTCTGCTGCGGATACGGCTTCCTTTCCTCTGTCTCTCTTCCCTCAGCTGCCGGCGGCTTACAGCGCCGCCATCCAGAGGCCGTGGAGGTTGCAGTATTCATATGCCGCCACAACGGGCTCGGTGGTTTTGAAGACCGCGGCAGGCTTCTGCCCCGGCTTCAGATAACGGATCTGAAAGCCCGTCTGCGTCACGAGCACGATCCACTCAATGTAATGGGCGGGAAGGCTGGGGTGCTCAACCGAGCCGACCGTCACCGTCACGTCCTCTCCGCTGACCGAGATCACGGGAACATGTTTTTCATTGGACGCATCCGTGGTGTTGGCCGTCAGCTCGGTCCCGACGGACAGGCTCTTGTCCGAAATCACGATCTGGTCATCGATTTTGTA